>JAKACF010000094.1 GCA_021821585.1 Actinomycetes bacterium | reverse complement strand
GGCGGCCGAAGGGCTTCGCGGCGCGGGCCGTGCTGCGCCTCGAGCGGCTCGGCGCCCGGGCGGGAGAACCGCGCAGGCCGACCGAGACGCTCGCCGAGTACGGCTCGCGCCTCGACGCGGTGCTGTCCGCTCCCAGCCTGAGCGCGGCTGCCAGAGTCCTCGAGCGCCGGGCCTACGGCCGGGACGGCGAGCGGTCGGCCCCCGGCGACGCCGACCTCGTCCGTGCGGCGCTCGCAGAGCTGTCCGCCCGCAGCCGCCGGCCCGCCCGCTGGCGGCGCCGCCCTCAGGCAAAGGCGCGCCGCGCCTCCTCGTAGGGCGTCGGGGTGGCGAGCATGGACCTCAGCCGCATGAGCGACCGAGGCATCTCGAAGGCGACGGCGGCCGTCAGCCGGCCGTCCCGCCCGTAGGCGGCGACGAAGCGGCCGTCCCGGAGGCTTCCGTCGACCACCTCGCAGACGTCGTCGGGCTCGGGCAGGCCGAGCAGCTGGATCTTCACGTCGTACTGGTCGGACCAGACGTAGGGCACCGGCGCGAAGGGCTCGGTCCCCCCGAGCAGGGTGCCCGCCGCGTGGTCGCCCTGCTCGGCCGCGTTGGTCCGGTGCTCGATGCGCGCGGGCGAGCCGGCGGGGCCGAAGGGGAAGCGGGCGACGTCACCGGCGGCCACGATGCCGGGCGCCACCTGCAACCTGGCGTCGCAGGCGACGCCGCTCGGGCCGACCTCGAGGCCGGAGCCCTCGAGCCACGAGACGTTCGGGGCGGCACCGACCGCGACGAGGACGACGTCGGCAGAGACGGCCTCCCCCCGCCCGAGCACGGCGGTCGTGCTGCCGTCGGGTTCCGCCACGGCCTCCTCGATCGTCGTCCCCGTCTCGAGGCGGACCCCGTGCTCGGCGTGCAGGCGGGCGCACGCCCCGCCTGCGAGGCGGCCGAGCACCCTCTCGAGGGGGGTCTCGAGCGGCTCCACGACCGTCACCTCGGCGCCGAGGCCCCGCGCCGTGGCGGCCACCTCCATCCCGACGAAACCGCCGCCGACGACGAGCAGGCGGCGCCCCGGCCCGAGCCCGGTCCGAAGCGCCACGGAGTCATCGAGGGTACGGAGCACGTGGACCGTCGGGAGGGCCTCGAGGCCCGGCAGCACCCGGGCCCGGGAGCCCGTCGCGACGACGAGCCCGTCGAATGCGAGCCACTCGCCGGAGGCGAGCTCGACCCGGCGGCCCGCCGCGTCGAGCGACGTGGCCCGCGACGAGGAGCCGAGCCGCAGATCGAGGTCGAGCGCCGCAAGCTGCTCGTCCCGGCGGAGGCTCAGGCGGTCGGCGCCGAGCGTGCCGGCGAGGAACTGCTTGGACAGCGGCGGGCGGTCGTAGGGGGCGTGCTCCTCCTCGCCGAGGAGGGTGATCGCCCCGACATAGCCCCGGGCGCGCAGGCCTTCGCAGGCGCGCAGGCCCGCAAGACCCGCCCCGACCACGACGACCTGCTCCACGGCGAGCCTCCCTTCTCCTGCCGCCCGAGCGCCCGGAACGGTAGCCTGCGGTGGTCATGACCGAGGCCGTCCCGCTGCCCGACCACCGGGCCGCGCCCGGTATCCACCCCTTCCCGTCGGCCGACCCGTCCCTCGACGCCCTGTTCGCCGAGGTGATCGGGACCCCCGAGGGCCGGCGGGACCCCTATGGCCGCTACCGGGCGCTCCGGGAGGCGGCACCGGTCTACGCGAGCAGCATGGGCCTCGTCATCTGCACGCGCTACGAGGAGTGCCAGTCGGTGCTGCGCGACCCGCGGCTCGGCAAGGACGAGGGCAGTCGCGAGGAGCGCATCGAGGCGCGCTTCGGCCACCTCGAGATCTTCCCCAGCATCGAGGAGCTGCTGAGCGACCGCCGCTCGCTCCTCTTCCTCAACCCGCCCGACCACACCCGCCTGCGCTCGCTCGTCTCGAAGGCCTTCACCCCCCGCAGGATCGAGCAGCTCCGTCCCGAGATCGTGGGCCTCGTCGACCGGCTGCTCGACCGGATCGAGCCCGGCTCGGTGACCGACGTCATGGACGCCCTCGCCTTCCCGCTCCCGGCGAACGTCATCAGCCACATGATCGGGGTGCCCGAGGAGGACTGGCCGCGGTTCCGCACCGTCGTCAGCCAGGCCACCGCCCTGCTCGAGCCGATCGTGCCGGAGGAGGAGCTCGAGGCGGCCCTGCACGCCCAGCTCGAGCTCGAGCGCTACTTCGAGCAGCTCGTCGCCACCCGCCGGCGCCAGCCCGGCGACGACCTGTTGAGCGGGCTGATCGCGGTGCAGGAGGGGAGCGACCGGCTCTCGGAGATCGAGCTCATCTCGACGGTCATCTTGCTGTTCGGAGCGGGCTTCGAGACCACGACGAACCTGATCGGCAACGGGCTGTACGCCCTGTTGACCCATCCCGAGGAGCTCACGCGCCTCCGCCGGCGGCTCGGCACCGGCGACCGTGCGACCGTCGTCCGCTCGGCGGTCGAGGAGCTGCTGCGCTTCGACAGCCCGGTGCAGTTCGACGGCCGCCAGGCCTTCGAGGACCTCGAGGTGGCGGGAGTCCCCGTGCGGGCCGGGACGGAGGTGGTGACCGTCCTCGGGGCGGCGAACCGGGACCCCGGGCACTTCTCGGACCCCGACCGCCTCGACCTCGCTCGCGACGAGGGGCCGCCGCTCAGCTTCGCGAGCGGGATCCACTACTGCCTCGGCGCCTCGCTCGCGAGGGCCGAGGGCCACGTCGTCTTCGACCGGCTCCTCGAGCGCTTCCCCGACATCGCCCTCGTCGGCGAGGAGCCCGAGTGGCGCCCCCGGATCACCCTGCGCGGCCTGAACCGCCTCCCGGTCGTGTTCTCGGGCTGAGCCGGCCTCGACTCAGCCGGCCGCCTTCGGGGCGTACTCGTAGAAGCCCCGTCCGCTCTTGCGCCCGAGCAGCCCGGCCTCGACCATCCTGAGCAAGAGCGGCGGCGGTGCGTACAGCTGCTCCTTGAACTCGTCGTAGAGGGACTCGGCGACCGCCTGCATCGTGTCGAGGCCGATCAGGTCGGCGAGCGCCAGCGGGCCCATCGGGTGGGCGCAGCCCTCGACCATCCCGGCGTCGATGTCGTCGCGGGTGGCGAAGCCCGACTCGAGCATCCTGATGGAGGAGAGCAGGTAGGGGATGAGGAGGGCGTTCACGATGAAGCCCGCCCGGTCCTGGGAGCGGATCACCCGCTTGTCGAGGGTCCCGGTGGCGAAGTCGCTCGCCCGGGCGATCGTCTCCTCGCTCGTCATGAGCGAGGTGACGAGCTCGACGAGGCGCAGCACCGGCACGGGGTTGAAGAAGTGCAGCCCGACGACCTGCTCGGGCCGGCTCGTCACCGTCGCGAGCTTCATGATCGGGATCGAGGAGGTGTTGGAGGCGAAGATGGCGTCGCTGGCGGCCACCACCTTGTCGAGGGTCCTGAAGGTCTCCACCTTCGCCCGCTCGTCCTCGGTGATCGCCTCGACGACGAGCTGGCGGTCTGCCAGGGCGCCGAGATCGGTCTCGTAGGCCACGCGCGCGAGCGCCCGCTCCGCCTCCTCCTCGGGGAGCTTCCCCCGCCTCACCGCCGTCGCCAGCGACCCCTCGAGCCTCGCTCTGCCCCGCTCGGCCGCCGCGGGGTCGACCTCGACCACGGTGACGTCGAGGCCGGCGCGGGCGCAGACCTCCGTGATGCCGGACCCCATCAGGCCCGATCCGATCACGCCGATGTGTTCGAACCTGTCTGCCATGACTCCGACGCTACTCAGTGCGGAGCCGGCGGCGCGACCGGACGCCGGCGCCGGCCTCAGGGCTCGGTCTCGTCCGAACCCACCTGTTCGAGACGCGGGAGGATCGCGGCCACGCGCTCGCGGGCGCCCCTGATCCTCCTGTCGAGCTCCTCGACGATCTCGACGGCCCGGCAGAGGCGGTCCTCGAGGAGGTCGACGTCCACGACGCCCCTGTCGAGCTCGGCGATGATGCCGTCGAGCTCGGCGGCCGCCTCGCTGTAGCCGAGGCCGGCGACGGGCGTCTCGCCCGCCGGCTCACTCCCCGGCGCCGTCGGCTCTCGCATCTTCGGTCCTCCTTCGGATCGATCGGGTCGTGGCGGTGAACGACCCGTCCGCCAGCGTGGTGACGACGTCGTCGCCCGGACGGAGGGCGTCCACCGACCGGACGATGGCTCCCCCGGTGGTCCTCGTGAGCGACCAGCCCCGCTCGAGCTGGCGCCGCGGGTCGAAGGCGTCGAGCATGGCGCGCTGGCGGGCGAGCTCCTGCTCGCCGACAGCGAGGCGGTGGCGACCGACCGAGGCGAGGCTGCTCGCCCGCCGTCCAAGAGACGACGAAGCCCGCTCGAGGGCCATGCCGGCCGCCGCCTCGAGCCTCCTGTGGCGGCCGTCGAGGACGGCCCGGGCCGAGACGAGCTCGTGCCGGGCCGCTCGGGCAAGGTCGGAGCGCCTGGAGGCGGCCGCGTGGGCGGCGCGGTCGAGCGCCCTCCGGCCGAGGACGGCGAGCCGGCCGGAACGTTCGTCGAGCCCCGAGAGGTACCTCTGGACGGCGTCGACGACGGCCTCGCCGCAGGCGGTCGGGGTGATGAGCGCCCGCTGGGCCACCTCGTCGGCGACCGAGAGGTCACCGGTGTGGCCGATGCCGGTCCACACCGGGTAGCGGGACTCGACGATCGCACGGGCGACGGCTTCGTGGTCGAAGGCGGCGAGGTCGCCCTTGGCCCCCCCACCGCGCACGAGGACGATGAGATCGAGCTCGCGCCCCTGCAGTCGCCGGAGGGCGCCGGCGATCTTCGACGGGGCGCCCGGGCCCTGGACGAGGGAGGCCTCGAGGTGGGTCCGGAACGCCAGGCCGGAGCGTTCGAGCTGGCCGGTGAAGTCCCGGTACGCCTCCGAGCCGGAGCTCGTGACGAGCCCGATGCGCAGCGGGACGAGCGGCATCGCGAGCCGCCGGTTCGCCTCGAGCACCCCCTCGTCGCGCAGCTTCGCCACGAGCTGGCGCCGGGCGGCTGCGATACCTCCGAGGAGCGCCTCGACGTCGAGGTCCGACATCGAGAAGCGCACCCGCGCCCCGGCGTCCCAGATCGACACCCTGCCCCGGACCCGGACGACGAGGCCGGCGGCGAGCTCGAGCCCGACGGCCTCGAGACGAGCGGAGATGTAGGGCCAGTCCCGTGACCAGCAGGCGACCTCGAGGCTGGCCGCTCGTGCGCCCCCGGGGGGCCCGCCGGGGCGCCCGCCCGGCGGAAGGGGGTCGTGGTCGGCGAGCTCGAGGTAGCGATGCCCCTTCGACACCGTCACCTTCCTGATCTCGCCGGTCACCCAGACCTCGTCGGGGAACTCGAGGCGGAGAGCCCGGCGGAGGCGCTCGTAGAAGCCGGCGACGCTGAGGGCGGTGTCCGATGCCGCCCCGGCCGCCACCGATTCCTCGTCCGGCGCCGCCGCGAGCAGGGCCCCGGCCGCGCCCTCGAGGGCGGCCCGGGCGAGCCGGAGGCCCTCGGCTCGCCGCTCGGTCGCCTCCGGCATGGTGGGCGTCTCCTCGGGAGCGGGAGCGGCGGCCTCGTCCTCGGCGAGCTCGCCGAGATCGAACCGCAGCGCGGCGGCCGGACGCTTGTGAGCCACACCACGAGGCTATCCCCGGGCTGTGGCGCGCCACGGGAGCCGAGCGCCTCCCGGCGGCCCACGCCGCCTGGGGGCCACGTCTCGCCGAGACAGGCACCGCGTCGGCGCCGGGCGACGATGGCAGCGCGGCTGCCAACGGTTGTAACCGAGGCGGTACATTTCGTTACTCGATCGCCACAGACGCGGCCGGCGATGCTCGCTATCTTGCTCCGCCGGAGCCGACGTCGTCCGATCGTTCCCCACCGTGGACGTTCCCGGTTCCTGTCATCTGGGGAGGCAGTAGGAGATTGAGCCGGAGCCTTCCGCGCCCGCCCGACGAGGCTCCGGCTCTCTCCGTTCTCCCGCCCGCGCCCGGCAGCGTGGAGCGCTCGAGTGCGGTCGTCTCCGCTCCCGCCGGGGGACCTCGGGGCGACATCGCCCGGACCGCCCGACGAGGCTCGCTGCCTGCGACCGGTCGGCGGCGGGCGAGAGGGAGCCACGCCCCGGGGGGCTCCGACCGAGGGACGCCTCCCTCACGCGAGCCGCCGGGACAGGTGGCGAGCCGGCCTGTAGGCGGGGTTCTGTACGCCGGTCTCCCGGCGCGGTGGCCATCCATCTGAGCGGCCCACCTGGGGACATCGGACGGGCAGCCCGTCCCCTGCTTGGCCTTGCTCCGGGTGGGGTTTACCGAGCCGCCCGGGTCGCCCCGGGCGCTGGTGCGCTCTTACCGCACCGTTTCACCCTTGCCTGTGCGGCGCCAGGCGCCGCCATCGGCGGTCTGCTTTCTGTGGCACTGTCCTGCGGGTCACCCCGACTGGCCGTTAGCCAGCACCCTGCCCTGCGGAGCCCCGACCTTCCTCAGCCGCCTGGCGAACCAGGCGCACCGCGGCCACCCGGCCGGCTCGCCGCTCGACAGTCTCGCGCAGATCGCTATGATGTCATTGCAAGCAGATTGGTTGAGTGTTACATTATCAAGCGAAAGAGATGTCCTCGTTGGACACGAAGGAGGATTGGCCATGTTGATGCGTTTCGACCCCTTCCGGGACCTCGACCGGCTCGTCCAGGCGCCGTGGACGCAGCGGAACTCGGTGCCCCTCGACGTCTACCGGCGGGGTGACCAGTTCATCGTCCGGGTCGACCTGCCCGGCATCAATCCCGAGTCGATCGATCTCGAGGTCGAGAAGAACGTGCTCACGCTCACGGCCGAGCGCAGCTGGGCGCCCTCGGACGGCGACGAGGTGCTCGTGGCCGAGCGGCCCCAGGGGAGCTTCACGAGACGGCTCTTCCTCGGCGAGGGCCTCGACGCCGAGCGGATCACCGCCAGCTACGAGCACGGCGTGCTGAGCGTGACGGTGCCGGTGGCAGAGGGCGCCAAGGCCCGCAAGGTGGCGATCTCCGTCGGCGCGCCGGGGAACGTCATCGACGCGCCGGCGTCGGAGGCCGTCCAGGCCTGACCCGCTCCACATGACCCTTACGGCCCGGGCGTCCGCCCGGGCCGTGTCGCGTCAGAGCCCGAGGACGTGTCCGCCCTCGCCGAAGGAGTGGAGCGCCCGGGGCTCGGTCGAGATGCGGGTGATGGCCGCGATCCCGAGCGTCGTCCTCCAGGCGAGCTCCGGCCCGGCCCCGATGGCCCAGGCCACCGCCGCCTTGATGGGCGAGACGTGGCTCACGGCGAGCACGTCTCCGGAGGCGGCCGGTGCCGACACCTCCTCGCACCAGCCGGCGACGCGGGCGTGCAGCTCGCAGAGCGTCTCACCGCCCGGCGGGCGCCAGGCGGGGTCCCGGCGCCAGGCCTCCCACCGCGCCTCGCCCACCTCGCCCGGAGTGAGGCCCTCGAGCTCCCCGTAGTCGATCTCGACAAGACGCTCGTCGACACGGACCTCGGCGGCGAGTCCGGCGGCCTCGAGCAGGACGGCGGCGGTCCGCCGGGCTCGCTGCAGCGGGCTCGTCACGACGACGAGGGGGCGGTCGGCCGAGCCGAGCGAGTCCCGCAGCCTCGCCAGCTGGCGGCCGGTCGCCTCGGCCTGGCGAAGGCCCCGCTCGGTGAGCGCCGGGTCGCTCCGACCGACGAGGACGCCGTCGGCGTTCATCTCGCTCTGGCCGTGGCGGACGAGGATCAGCACGACCCGCCCCCCGCCGTCAGGCGACGAGGATGCGCCCGCACTGGTCGCAGAAGACCACCTCGCCCGCCGCCGCGTGCAGCACGCGCTCCCGCTCGCCGCTCGGGAGCTTCAGGTGGCAACCGCCACAGGCGCCGTCGACGAGCCGGGCGGCGCCGATACCGCCGAGCCGCTGGCGCAGCCGGTCGTAGGTGGCGAGGAGGTCAGCCGGCAGGCCGGCCGCCAGCCGGCTGCGTTCGCCGGCCACCTCGGTCGCCTCGGCCTCGAGGACGGCCTCGGCCCCCGCCAGCGCGGCCGAGGCCTCCGCCCGGGCCCCCCCGAGCGACGACGCCTCCGCCGACAGGGTGGCGAGCTCCTCCTCGAGGGGCTCGATCTGCTCCATCACCTCGAGCTCCTCGTCCTCGAGCTGGCGGCGGTGGCGGGCGAGCGACTCGCTCTCGCCGCTCATCGCCTGGACCTCCCGGTAGGCGCCGCCCTCGCGCAGGCGACGCTCGATGGCCTCGATGCGGGAGCGGTAGGCGTCCGCCTGCGCCTCGAGCTCGGACAGGCGGGCGCCGAGGCGGTCGCGCTCGGCACGCAGGCCGGCCGAGCGCTCCTCAAGCTCCACCGCACGCGCCTCGAGGGTCTCGAGGGCTCTCCTCTCCCCGAGCTCGCGGCGGCGGTAGGCGAGCTGGTCGAGATGCAGGTCGCGTGCCTGGACCTCGAGGAGCAGCGCGAGCGGATCCTGTGGTCCCGTCGCCTCGCCGTCCTCCATCGGCTCGCAGGCTACCGTGCGCCCGGGACGCCGGCGGAGCGACCGGGGGGACCGAAGGCCTCCCGGCGCGCCGCCACGAGCGACCCGAGCAGCTCCGGAGTTGCGGCTGCCACCGGCTCCCGCCGGGCGGCGTGGTCGAGGACGACGAGGTCCCCCCCGCCGGCCTCCGCCACGGCGGCCCCGGCCTCCCCGCAGACGAGCACGCCGGCGAGGTAGTCCCAGACGCCGTGCCCGTCCGGGCCGCAGTCGACGTAGCCGTCCAGGGTCCCGTCGGCCACGGCGCACAGGTCGAGCGCCGCCGCCCCGAGGGCCCGGTACTGGCGCCAGCCGAGGTGCTCGGGGGGGTAGCCCGAGAGGCCGACGACCGCCCGCCGCAGCGAGGTGGTGCCACTCGGGCCGATCGGCCGCCCGTCACGGGTCGCCCCCTTGCCGCGCACCGCTTCGTAGCGGCGTCCTGTCGCCTGGTTCACCACGTGGGCGGCGAGGGGCCCCTCCCGGTCGAGCACGCAGATGCTCGTGGCGTACCACGGGATCCCCCTCGAGGCGTTCGTGGAGCCGTCGACCGGGTCGATGACGGCGACGAGAGCGGCATCGGGGGGCCCGCGGCGGCCCGACTCCTCGCTCAGCACGCCGAGGCCGGCGCCGAGCAGGACCTCGCAGGCGGCATCGTCGGCGACGAGGTCGGAGCGGTACTGGCCGGCTCGAAGACCCGACGGCCCCCAGTCGCTCAGCCGGCCGAGCGCCGACCGGATCCGCTCTGCCGCCTCGGCGAGGAGTTCGAGCACGTCCGGGGGGTCCACGCTCGCACGGTAGCCGCTCGTCCGCCTAGACTCGCCGTCGACATGGCCGTCATCGATGTCGCCGGCTACGTGGCCGAGTTGAAGGATCATGCCGTCGATCACGGCTTCCACGTCCATGACGAGCGCCACTTCGTCGAGACGTACTCGCTGCGGCAGTTCTGGGAGGTGGACCTCCACCCTGAGGAGGGGTGTGGCGGTCCGATCGACCTCCACCTCGCCCTCGAGGTGGAGCCCCGCAGCCTCCTCTCGTTCGAAGACGCCGTCATGGCCCTGCCCGACGATGCCGAGCCCCCGGACAAGTGGTTCTTCCCCCTCACGTTCAACTGGGGGGTCCCGCCGCTTCCGAACGGACCCGATCTCTTGAGGCTGGCGCTCGATCTGTCCGAGATCGGGGGGCTCGAGCTGCCGCTCGAGATCTCCGCCACGGACTCGTACGGATCGGCCACCGACCCGCCCGTGCGGCGGCTCACCATCGTGGCCCGCCAGGAGGTCTCCCTCGCCCGGGTGCTCGCTGGAGAGGAGCTGTTGTGCGAAACCTTCGACCGCGCCCTCGGCGTGACCCGCTTCCTGCTGGAGGCGGCGCCGCGCTGGCTGGC
>JAKACF010000093.1 GCA_021821585.1 Actinomycetes bacterium | reverse complement strand
CGCCAGCCTCCTCGAGGTGGCGACGAGCTTCGAGGGCGACGAGACCGACGAGATCCTCCTGCGCAACGGTGAGCGGCTGTTCTTCGAGGTGACCGGCGCCTCGCTCGTCGAAGAGCGGCGGGGCCCCGGGCACTACGAGGGAGCCTCCTCGGGCCTGTCGATTCCCGTCGCCACGATCGGCGGTCGCTCGGTTCGCTACCGGGTCGGTGCCGCCCGGGGGCACTACGTCGCGGGGACGCCGAGCCCGACAGCCGTCGACACCGGGACGGTCTTCCTCACCAATGAGCGGGTGGTCTTCACAGGCTCCTCGTCGACGCGCGAGTGCGCCTTCTCCAAGCTGATCGGCGTCCACCACGACGACGCCGAGGGCACGTCGAGCTTCGCCGTCTCGAACCGGCAGAAGCCGATGGTCGTCCACTACGGGCCGAAGGTGTCCGCCGCCTTCGACTTCCGCACGGACCTCGCCCTCGCCCACTACCGCGGCAGCGTGGACGACCTCGTGGGCCACCTCCGGACCGAGCTCGACGGGATCGACAGGGCGCGCCCCACCCCACCTGCTCCCGTCGGGACCTAGCGAGACCAAGGGCGCTCCATCCGCCTCCCCGACACAGGGCCTCGCTACGGTGTGCCGGTCGCACCCGCGGGCGCCGGCGAGGACGGTCGACGTGACGGCGTGCGCGCCTTCTCGGGTGCCCTCCGGGCGCTCCGGCACTTCACCACGAGCCTCAAAGGACCACCCAGGATGTCTCCCGCCAGACGACCCGCCCGAGCCTCCGACGTCTCGTCGGCCCGCAGGCGGGCCCCACGGATCCAGCTCGCCTACTCGATCCCCGTCCCGTTGCGACACGGGGTCGCCAGCGTCGAGATCCGTGTCAGCACGCGGCGCCGCAAGAGCTCGCAGGCCCACCTCGAGGCCGGGAAGGTCGTCGTCGTCGTCCCCGGCCACCTCTCGGTGGCCGAACGCGAGGAGGTGGCCGCCCGGCTGGCGCTCAGGATGCTCGACCACTCCGCCCGCCGGGCCGTCGGGTCGGACCGCGAGCTCGAGGCACGCGCCCGCGAGCTCGCCGACACCTATCTCGACGGGGTCCGCCCGACCTCGGTCCGCTTCGTCACCAACCAGGCACGACGCTGGGGCTCGTGCACTCCCTCGGCCGGCACCATCCGACTCTCCTCCCGCCTGAGGAGCGTTCCTCCGTGGGTCCTCGACGCCGTGATGGTGCACGAGCTGGCCCACCTCCTCGAGCCCTCGCACTCGGCGCGGTTCAAGGCTCTCTGCGCCCGGTACCCGCGCCACGCCGAGGCCGACGCCTACCTGCTCGGCTTCGAGCACGGCGCCAGCACGGCCGGCATGCCCCTCGGCCCGCTGCCCGCAGAAGGCTGGTCGTCCGACGACGTCGAGGAGCCGGCTCCCGACCTCCGGTAGCGTCCGGGGATGGTCACCGACGACACCGCCGGGGCGCTCGGTCGCCGCCTGGCCCTCGCCCAGTCGAGCTCGCGTCTTCCCTCTCTCGTGGCCGCACTCGCCAAGGACGGCGCGATCGCCTGGTTCGGCGCCGCCGGAGAGATCGGTGGCAGCGCACCGAACGAGTCGACCCAGTACCGGTGCGGGTCGATCTCGAAGACCTTCGTCGCCGTGGCGGTGATGAGGCTGCGCGACGAGGGGCTGCTCGAGCTGAACGATCCGATCGGCGCCCACCTGCCCGAGCTGTCGGGCTTCCCCGCAAGCGTCGCCCAGCTGCTCTCGCACACCTCCGGCCTGAGGGCGGAGACCTCGGGCCCCTGGTGGGAGCGCACACCGGGGCGACCCTTCGCCGACCTCGTCGCCTCCTCGATCCGTCCCGAGGACGTCCTCTCGCGACCGGGGAGGCGCTTCCACTACTCCAACGTCGGCTACGCCGTCCTCGGCGAGCTCGTCGCACGCCTGCGGGGCGCCCGCTGGGACGAGGTCGTGGCCCACGAGCTGCTCGGGCCGCTCGAGATGGCACGGACGACGACCCGACCCGTCCCGCCGCACGCGAGCGGCCACGGCGTCCATCCGCACGCCGACGTCTGGCTGCCCGAGCCCGAGCACGACGCCGCCTCGATGGCCCCGGCCGGTCAGATCTGGACGACCGTCGAGGACCTGGCCACCTGGTCGGCCGTGCTCGCCGGCGACCGGCCCGACCTGCTCGCCGCCGAGACGGCGGCCGAGATGCGAGAGCCGCTCGCG
Organism: Actinomycetes bacterium; assembly: GCA_021821585.1. Taxonomy (GTDB): domain Bacteria; phylum Actinomycetota; class Acidimicrobiia; order Acidimicrobiales; family Bog-793; genus JAKACF01. Next base: position 7,664 of record JAKACF010000093.1, on the reverse strand, counting down.
CTCACCGACATGCCGGACGAGCCCTGGACCGCCGCCTACGGCCTCGGCCTGCAGGTGTTCAACCGCGACGGCGACCGGAGCTTCGGGCACAGCGGCTCGATGCCGGGATTCCTCGCCCTGCTCCGGATCGTTCCCGCCCAGGGCTGCGCACTCGTGGTCATGACCAACGCCACCTCGGGGCTCGACCCGGCCCTCGAGGGGGACCTCCTCGGCATCCTCGCCGAGCGCGAGCCGGTCGCCCCACCGACCTGGGGGCCGGCACCCCGTGGCCTCCATCCTGGTGTCCTCGAGCTCACCGGCACGTGGTACTGGGGGACGAGCGGCTTCCTCCTGTCGGTCAACCGCGAGGGCGACCTCGAGCTCTCGGCGCTCTCCCTCGGGCGGGAGTCCGCCTTCCGCCGCACGGGCGAGGACCGCTTCGTCGGGCTCTTCGGCTACTACGCCGGCGAGACCCTCCGCGTCGGCCGCCACCCGGACGGCTCCCTCTCGCACCTCGACATCGGCTCGTTCATCCTCACACGGACGCCCTACGACCCCTCGGCACCGGTGCCGGGCGGCGTGAGCGAGACCGGGTGGGTCGGCGGGGCGGGCTCTCCGGGAGCCTGACGATCCCCGGCTCGCCCCGCGAGGCAAGCGGGGAGGGTTAGCGCCCGCCGCGATCGGGGAACGTCCGAACGTGGGCACCCAGTTCGCCGTGGCGATCCCGGCCGCGCTCGCGGCCGCCGCCACCTTCGCCGTCTCGGCGGTGCTGCAGCAGCGGGCCGCCCGGCAGGCGCCCGAGGGAGAGTCGCTCAGCTGGCGCCTCATCGCCGATCTCCTCCACCGCAAGACGTGGCTGGCGGGCATGGGGTGCGTGCTCCTCGGCTACCTCCTGCAGGCCGTCGCCTTCGGTTTCGCCCCGATCGCCGTCGTCGAGCCGGTCGTCGGGGTCGAGCTCGTCCTCGCCCTCCCGCTCGCCGCCCGCCTGAAGCGGACGCGTCTCGGCGGCCGGGAGTGGGCGGGCGCAGGTCTCGTGATGTTCGGTGTCGGCACCTTCCTCGCCCTCTCCTCCCCGGTGGGCGGCAACGCCGAGCCCGCCCTCGGCAGCTGGGGCGAGGTCGCCCTCCCGGCACTCGCCGGCGCGGCGGTCTGCCTCGGGGTGGCCAAGGTGACCCGCGGCCCGCGTCGGGCGACGCTGCTCGCCCTCGTCGCCGGGGTCGTCTTCGGGGTGATGGCACTCCTCACCCAGAGCCTCGTGGAGCTGCTCACGACGAGCGGCTTCGCCGCGATCTTCGAGAGCTGGCAGCTGTACGCCCTGGCGATCGCCGGGCCGCTCGGCTTCACGATCGCCCAGAGCGCCTACCAGGCCGGGCCGCTCGCCCTCTCGCTGCCGGTCATCGACTCGCTCGAGCCGAGCGTGTCGGTCGTGCTCGCCGCCTTCCTCTTCGGCCAACGGATCTCGCTCGCGCCGCTCCACCTCGGCGGCGAGATGCTCGGCGGGGCGCTCGCCATCGTCGGCATCTTCCTCCTCGCCCGCTCCCCCCTCGTGCTCGCCGTCTACGAGCAGACCGAGCAGCAGAAGCACGCCGGCGGGCCGCAGGACAAGAGCGAGCCCTCGCTCTCCCGGGCGGCCGGGTAGCTACTCGGGAGCCCCGACGGGGACCGGGGCGGGGCGGACCTCGCCGGGCGCCGCCTCGGGCGGGGTCCTGTGACGGAGCGCCGGGACGAACAGCGCCGCCACGGCAGCCGCGAGCGCGATGGCGGCGGACACCTCGAGGGCGCCGGCGTACGCCGAGGAGGCGGCCTGCCTCGGGCCGACCTGGCCGACGAGCTCGTTCATGCGGGTGGTCGCCAGCGTGGCGAGCGCGGCCAGCCCGATCGCCCCGCCGATCTGGCGCGAGGTGTTGACGAGGCCGGAGGCGAGGCCGGCCTGCTCCGGCCGGACACCGGCGGTCGCCGAGTAGGCGAGGGGGGTGAAGGAGAGGCCGAGCCCGAACGTGACGAGGACGCTCGGGACGAAAAAGCCCGACCAGTACCCCGTCGAGAGCCCGACCTGGCCGAGCCAGTACAGGCCGCCGGCCGAGGAGAGGGCGCCGAGCACGAGCAGCGGCCGGGGGCCGACCGCGACGAGGATCCGGGAGGAGAGCTGTGCGCCCACCACGATGGCGACGGCCTGGGGGAGGAAGGCGAACCCCGTGCCGATCGGCGTGTAGCCCCGGACCTGCTGGAGGTAGAGCGAGACGAAGAACCACATCGCGAACAAGGCGCCGGAGAGGAGGAACATCGTGAGGTTGGCGCTCCAGATGGGACGCCGGCGGAACATGGCGAGCGGCATGAGCGGGCTTTTCGCCACCTTGGCCTCGTAGAGCAGGAACCCGGCGACGAGGAGGGCGGCGACGGCCAGGGTGAGCAGCGTCTGCCACGACGCCCACCCGACCGAGGTCGTCCGCACCACGCCGAGGACGAGGGTGCTGAGCCCGGCCGTGACGAGGACGGCTCCGGGCAGGTCGAGCGACGGCCGCTCCCCCATCGCCCGGCTCTCTTGGAGGTAGGCCCGCCCGAGGAGCATCGTCACGATCCCGATCGGGATGTTGATGAACAGGATCCAGCGCCACGAGAGCTCCTGGGTGAGGATGCCGCCGAGCAGCGCACCGGCGGCGCCGCCGGCGCCGGCGACGGCGCTCCAGACGCCCATGGCCCGCGATCGCCGCTTCGGATCGGTGAAGGTCGTGGTGAGGATCGTGAGGGTCGCCGGGGAGAGGATGGCGCCGCCGATCCCCTGGACCGCCCGGGCGCCGATGAGCCACGCCTGGCTCTCGGCCAGGCCGCCGAGGAGGCTGGCGGCGGTGAAGACGCCGAGGCCGACGAGGAAGATCTTCCGCCGCCCGAACAGGTCCGCCGTCCGGCCGCCGAGGAGCAGGAAGCCGGCGAAGGTGAGCGTGTAGGCGTTCAGCACCCACTGCAGGCCGGACTCGCTGAACCCGAGGCTCGTCTTCATGGCCGGCAGCGCCACGTTCACGATGGAGACGTCGAGGACCACCATGAACTGGGCGACACAGGCGAGGGTGAGGACGAGCCAGTCCGGAGCGTGCCGGCTCCCACCGTGCGGACGCGCGCGTTCGGGGGTCGTGGGGGCGCCCATGAGCTAGGCCAACAGGCCCGGGCGCCTGCTCATTCCCGGCCGGCCCGAGCGCAGCGGGGGCAGACGCCGGAGATCTCGAGGACGTGCCGGGGCTCGCCGAAGCCGTGGCTCTCCGCCAGCCGGCCCGCCAGGCGCTCCACCTCGGGTGCGTCGAACTCGACCGTCTGCCCGCAGCGGCGGCAGACGAGGTGGTGGTGGTGGCGCGAGCCCAGCTCGCACCGGCGGTAGAGCACCTCCCCACTCTCGGCGCGGACGCTGTCGACCTCGCCGGCCTCGGCGAGGGCCCGCAGCTGGGTGTAGACGGTGGTGAGGCCCACCCGGGCTCCCGTGGCGCGCAGGCGGGCGTGGAGATCCTGGGCGCTCGTGAACTCGTCGACCCCCGCCAGAAGCTCGGAGACCGCCTGCTTCTGGCGGGTCATCCGGGCGCCGACCCGGGGGGCGGCGCCCGTGACCACCTCGGCGCGTCGACCGGTCACGCCACCTCCTTTCGGACCGCGGGCGGCGCGCCCGCTGCCGTAATCCGAATCCGTTTCCGTTACCATTATGCCATGCACCTGTCCCGGCCCGTCGCCCGCCCGGCGATCGGGCTCGCGCTCCTCGGCGTCGGGATCGTCGCCGCCGCCTGCGGCTCGACGGCGATCCGGCCGCCTGCCGGGGCGCACGCCGTGTTGAACGTCGTCGCCGCCGAGAACACCTGGGGCAGCCTGGCGAGCCAGCTCGGAGGGCGCCAGGTGCACGTGCTGAGCCTCCTCCGGGACCCGAACGCCGACCCGCACCAGTTCGAGGGCAGCGCGGCCGACGCCCGGGCGCTCGCGAGGGCCAACCTCGTCGTCGTGAACGGCGCCGGCTACGACGACTGGGCGGCCAAGATGCTCGCCGCAGGCCCGTCACCGGGGCGGCGGGTCCTCTCGGTCGCCCGCCTCGTCGGCGCGCGACCGGGCGACAACCCGCACCTGTGGTACGACCCGGCCGCCGTCACCCGGGCGGCGGACGCCCTGACGGCGGAGTACCAGTCCCTCGAGCCGGCCGAGCGTGCGTACTTCGCCGCCCGCCACGCCCTCGTCATGGAGCGCCTGGCCGGCCTGTTCCGGGAGATGGCCTCGATCCGCGCCCGCGACAGCGGCGCGAGGGTGGCGGCCACCGAGAGCATCTTCGTCTACCTCGCCCGCTACCTCCACCTCGATCTCGTCACGCCCCCGGCGTTCATGGACGCCGTCTCGGCCGGCACGGACCCGCCGGCGCCGGCGCTGGCGGAGTTCTCCCGGCAGATCGAGCACCGCGCCTTCGGTGTCCTCGTCTACAACGTCCAGACCGTCACACCCCTCACGAGCGGGCTCGTCTCCGACGCCCGGTCCCAGGGCATCTCCGTCGTCCCGGTGTCCGAGACGATCATCCCGCCCGGCGCGAGCTACGAGGCATGGATGGGCCACCAGGTCCACGAGCTCGCCGCTGCGCTGGCAGGGGCGCCGGCATGAGCGCCCCGGTCGTGGCGGCGAGAGGGCTCTCGGCCGGCTACGGCGGGCGGGAGATCTGGGGCGGGGCTACCTTCGACATCGAGGAGGGGGAGTTCGTCGCCGTCCTCGGGCCGAACGGCGCCGGCAAGTCGACGCTGCTCAAGATGCTGCTCGGGCTCATCCGGCCGATGGCGGGATCGCTCGAGGTGCTGGGCGAGGTCCCCCGGCGGGGCAACCCGGCCATCGGCTACGTCCCCCAGGCCCGCACCTACGAGACCGAGACGGCCTTTCGCGGCGTCGACCTCGTACGTCTCGGCGTCGACGGCACCCGCTGGGGCCCCGGACGCATCCTCGGCACCCGGCAGGCGGGCGAGTCGGTGCGGGCGGCGATCGAGGCCGTCGGTGCCTCGTCGTACGCCTCCCGGCGGCTCGGGCAGATGTCCGGCGGTGAGCGCCAGCGGCTCTTCCTCGCCCAGGCGCTGGCGGCAGAGCCACGCCTGCTTCTCCTCGACGAGCCGCTCGCCAACCTGGACCTCCGCAACCAGTCGGCCATGGCCGAGCTCGTCGGGAGCCTCGCCTCCTCGAGGGGGCTCACCGTCGTGCTCGTCGCCCACGACGTGAACCCGCTTCGCGACCTCGTCGACCGGGTCTGCTACGTCGCCGCCAGGGGCATCGAGATCGGGCGACCCGACGAGGTCATCACGACCCCGGTCCTCTCCCGCCTCTACGGGGCGCCGGTCGAGGTCCTCGTCGACAGCCGCAACCGCCGTTTCGTCGTCGGCATCGACGAGGAGCTGGCGCACCCCCACAGCCACGGCGCCGCCGAGGAGGGGGAAGAGTGACGGCCGCCCTCCTCGCGGCGGTCGGCTGGAACCTCGCCCACGACGTGAGCGAGATGCTCTCCTACCCGTTCATGCAGAACGCCTTCGAGGCGGGCACGGTCGTGGCGCTGGCGGCGGGCATCGTCGGCTACTTCGTCGTCCTCCGCCGGAGCGCCTTCGCCGCCCACGCCCTGTCGCATGTCGGCTTCGCCGGGGGCGCCGGTGCCGCGCTCATCGCCGTCAACCCGCTCTGGGGGCTGCTCGCCTTCTCGGTCGGCGCGGCGGCCGTCATGGGCGGGATCGGCCGGCGCCTTCGCGAGCGCGACGTCGTGATCGGGATCGTCCTCATGTTCGCTCTCGGCCTCGGCTACCTGTTCATCAACCTCTACCAGGGCAGCGCCACCGACGTGTACTCGATCCTGTTCGGGCAGATCTTCGGCATCGACCGGTTCAGCGTCGTCCTGTCCGCCTCCGTCTCCCTCGGTGCCGTCCTCGTGCTCGGTGCCATCTACCGGCCACTGCTGTTCGCCTCGGTCGACCCCGAGGTGGCGGAGGCCCGTAGGGTGCCGGTCGGCGCCCTCAACGTGACCTTCATGACCCTGCTCGGCCTCACCGTGGCGGTCGCCGTCCAGATCGTGGGCGTGCTGCTCATCTTCGCCCTCCTCGTCGCGCCGGCGGCGGCCGCCGAGCGGCTCGCCGCCCGCCCCGTGGCCGCCATCGCCGCCTCGGCGGCCATCGCCGTCGGCTGCACCTGGATCGGGCTGTTCCTCGGCTTCTACTTCAGCCCACCTGTCAGCTTCTTCATCACGACGCTCGCGACGGGTGCCTACCTCGCCGCCCGCCTCGGGTCCTCCGTCGCCTGGCGTGGTGGTCTCAGAGGGCGGAGAGGCGCTCGGAGCTGAGCTCGCCGACGAGCCAGGAGATCGCCCGCTCCTCCATGTAGGCGCGGTCCTCGAGGTGCCGGGGGAGGTGTCGCTCTCTCGGGAAGAGCAGGAGGTCGTACTCCCGGCGCGCCGCGATGAGGCGGTCGAGGAGGCGGGCGGTGTGGCGGAAGTGCACGTTCTCGTCGAGGAGGCCGTGGACGAGCAGGAGCCGCCCGGTCATCGAGGAGACGTGGGAGAAGACCGAGCTCTCCGCGTAGCCGTCCGGGTTCTCCGCCGGGGTGCCCATGTAGCGCTCGGTGTAGTGGGTGTCGTAGCCGTCCCAGTCCGTCACCGGGGCGCCGGCCACACCCGCCCGGAACACCCCCGGTGCCCGCGCGAGCAGCTGCAGGGTCATGTAGCCGCCGTAGCTCCAGCCGAAGACCCCGACCCGCCGGGGGTCGGCGAGGCCCTCGGCGACGGCCCAGGCGACGCCGGCGACCTGGTCGGCCACCTCCACCTCGCCGAGGTGGCGCCAGAGCGCCGACTCGAAGGCGAGCCCGCGTCGGGCCGAGCCCCGGTTGTCGACGGCGAGCACGTTGCAGCCGAGCCGTGCGAGAGCCTGGGCCCGCATGGCCGTCGTCGACGACCAGTCGTCGACGACCCGCTGGACCGCAGGGCCCCCGTAGACCTGGACGACGAGCGGCGGCGGCGTCGCCGCCGGCCGTGGGGCGCGGTACAGGAGGCCGAACAGCGGGGTGCCGTCGGGCGCCGGGAAGCTCACGAGCTCGGGCGGAACGAGGCCGAGCCCGGTCAGGCGTGGGTCGTGGCGCTCCGGCAAGCCGAGGACGACCCGGCGCTCGGTCGCCGAGACGACCCGGACGACGGGCGGCGAGTCGAGGGCCGAATGGGTGTCGACGTAGTGCGTGCCGGACGGCGAGAACCGCACCCGGTGGGTCCCGCGCTCCCCGGTCAGGCGCTCGATGCGGCCGCCGGCGAGCGGGACCGAGTAGAGGTGCCGCTCGGTCGGGCCGTCCCGCGTGGCGGAGAAGTAGGCGAGCCCGGCCGCCTCGTCCACGCCCTCGAGGGCGTCGACCTGCCAGTCGCCGCTCGTCAGCACCCTCACGAGCTCGCCCGCCTGCGAGCGGAGCTCGAGGTGGCGAAAGCCGCTCCGCTCCGAGCTCCAGAGGAACTCCCCGCCGCCGAGCTCGAAGAAGTCGTCGTGGAGGTTGAGGTAGGGCTCCTGCTCCTCGACGTGGACGACCGACCCCGACCCGACGGCGGGGTCGAAGGCGACGAGCTCGAGGCGGCGCTGGTCTCGGCTCTCGAGCTCGGCGAGCAACCGGCCGTCGGCGAGCCAGTGGACCCGGGCGAGGTAGCGATCGGGGCTGCCGCTGTCCATCAGGAC
>JAKACF010000092.1 GCA_021821585.1 Actinomycetes bacterium | reverse complement strand
TCAGGTTCAGTGTGATCCCAGCCTGAGAGAGGGACGACTTGAGCGCTCGCATCTCGGCGTCCACCGTGACGACGCCTGAGGCGTACACCAGATTGAAGGAGAGGGGGGCATTGCGGGCGATGCCTGCTCCACACTCGTTGGCCCCGCTTCCAGGGCGAGTGCACACGCGCACGCCACCACTGCCAATCGTCCACCCGTGGCTGGACAGAAGGGCCTCGGCCGCCTTCAGGCTGTAGCTCAGGGGTCCACGGGCGACGCTCGGATCGACGTACGGGTTCGGAGGTCCGTTCGGCACGGGGCCGTAGTCGGGCACGCCATAGCCGGACAGGATCGCCGAGATGTACTGCGGCTCGTTGATCAGCCGCTGCAGTGCCTGTCGCACATAGCTCTGTCCGAAGATCGGTCCGACGGTCGGATTGTGGAAGTTGATTGGGAGGATGTTCATGGACCAGAGGTACCAAGGAGCGACGTCGTATCCGCTGTTCGTGATCTGGCTTCGCTGAGCGATGTCGGTCACGGGCACATATCCGTAGGTCAGTGCGCCGGAGCGGAGGTCGTTGTACTCGGCGGCCTCGGAAGTGAACGGCTCCTCGACGAACTTCGCCAGACGGGCCTTCACCGGTCCTGAGTACTTCTTGTTGGGCACGAACACGGCGTACCCGTCGGCGTTGAACTGAGAGAGGCGCCACGGCCCGTCCACTACCTGCCAGAGCGGGTTGGTGGCGTACGTGCTGAGGCTGCGCGACTGGCTGTCGAGGAACTTGTAGACGGCTCGGGCGCCGGCTGTGGTCTCGTCGTAGTTGCCAATCTGCCCGTTCGCCGACGTCTTGTCCCAGGCCTGCTGGGGAAGGGGGATGAGCTGGGAGAGCTCGTTGAAGGTGAACCACGTCGGGTTCACCGACGCATTCAGGTGCAAGACGAGTGAGGAGCCTGTGGTCGAGACGCTTGTCACGTCATCGGGGAAGAACCCCGGGACGTACTCGCCCCAGTTGTCCCGGTTGGCCTTCAACAGGTTCAGCCAGAAGACGACGTCTCGGACGGTGACGGGCGTCCCATCGGACCACCTCCAGTGCTTGAGCGTCATCGTCACCGTCCTATTCCCGTCGCTGTAGACGGGAGGCTCGGCGAGACTGAGCGCTCGGTTCAACACGATGCGGCTGCCGCTTCCGAACCAGTAGAGCGGGCGCCACATTAGGTACTGAAACTGGTTGATGTTGCTTGTGTTGAAGTACTGCAGCGCGTCGAGCGGAAAGATGTAGTTGGGTGGGGCTCCTGCCGATTCGGCGAAGGAGGCGGTTCCGCCGGAAACAGGCGTGTTCCCTGTCTGCCCGCCACCGTTCCCCGAAGTGGCACTTGTACAGGCGGCAAGCGTGAGCGACGCCGCGATCGCCAGCGCCGCGACACGGATCGAGGGTCTTGTTCTCACAGCGCCTCCTGGGTTGATGACAACCGCGCGGCCTCGACAGCACGGCGGGTCGATGCGGACTCTCGTGCGGAATGCGACTTGGCGAATAGCGCAAGCAGCTCATAGACGACGTGAGCTGCCGCGATGGAGGTGATCTCGGCATGGTCATAGGGTGGCGAGACCTCGACGACATCAGCACCGACGAGGTTCGTCCCACCCATTCGCCCTAGGATCCCGAGCAGTTCGCGGCTTGTGAGCCCCCCGGCCTCGGGGGTGCCCGTACCAGGGGCGTGCGCGGGGTCAAGCACGTCGATGTCGATCGAGACGTACAACGGCGCGCTACCCACCCGGGCCACGACGGCGTCGGCCACGCCGGCAATGCCGAGCGAGTCAAGGTCGGCGGAGGCGATGGTACGAAAGCCCATCCCCTCGTCCTCGGGAAGATCGTCTCGGGCATAAAGCGAGCCTCTGATGCCAACGTGTATCGAGTGGTCGTCGAGAAGGAGACCCTCCTCGCGGGCCCGACGAAACGGCGTCCCGTGGGTGATCGGGGCGTCGAAGTAGGTGTCCCATGTATCGAGGTGGGCGTCGAAGTGGACGAGGGCAACCGGGCCGTGGCGGCCGGCATGCGCCCGCAACAACGGGAGCGCAATGGTGTGATCGCCACCGACGGCGACGATCCTGTCGACACGCTCCTGCAGTGACCGCGTCGTCCGCTCGATCGCCTCCACCGCGGACTCGATGTTGAACGGCGTACAGGCGACGTCGCCCGCGTCTGCGACCTGCTGCACCGTGAACGGCTCGGTGTCCAGCCCCGGGTGATAGGGCCGCAGGAGCTTCGAGGCGACCCGCACGGCCTGCGGTCCGAATCGGGCTCCCGGGCGGTAGCTCGTCCCGCCGTCGAAGGGAACACCAAGCACCGCGACGTCGGCTCGGCCCAGAGCATCAAGCTCGGGAAGCCGCGCAAAGGTCATCGGCCCAGCGAACCGTGGGACTGCCGTTGCATCGACGGGGCCGACGTGCGGCGCTCCGGTTGACTCAGCCACCATCCCCTCCTGCCGCGGCAATGGCAACGAAGTGCCACCCCCCGCACATAAGCTCTGCCTGCTCGGTCCTCCTGCCGACTCAGTGAGCCTGCCTCTGTGTAGTCAGGGCGACCGATTGTTTAGCATCACATAACACGCATCGCGTGTCAACACCAGGAGAGCTCATGGGCGAACGGGCGGAAGGTCCACCAGAACGGGTCCCTCGGCGCGGGCTCGCGGAGCCCCGCCGCGGCGGGGCTCCGATCGACGCCGAGGCGGCGATGCGGATCGGACCGCGCCTGCGGGAAGCCCGCCGGCGGCGCGGGTTGTCCCTCGAACAGGTTGCTGAGGCGACCTCGCTGACCAAGGGATTCATCAGTCAGCTTGAACGCGACATCGCGTCGGCCTCGGTCGCCTCATTGATCCGGATCTGCACGGCTCTAGGGATTGAGATCGGCTCGTTGTTCCAGTCAGCACGGACTGATGTCATCCGTCGAGGGGAGGCACCCCGGATCAACTTTGGTGGTGAACGGATCCAGGAGTACCTCGTCACGCCTGCCAACAGCCGTGACGTCCAGATCATCCGTTCGATGATCGAGCCTGGAGGCGGTAGCGGCGACGAGCCGTACGCGCTCGACGCCAACGCCGAGATAGTCGTGGTCGAGCAGGGGAGCGTGGAAGTCACCGTCGACGGCACGACGCACAGGCTCAACCAGGGCGACACGTTGAGCTTCTCACCGCGATACGCCCACCAGTGGAGGAACCCGTCATCGTCGCGGCGAGCGGTAGTCCTGTGGGTGCTCTCACCTGCTCCGTGGTGATGAGGGACGAGAGAGCTGAGCGCATACGAGCCGACGCGAGACGGGCAAGACATCTTGTGCTGGCTCTCCTCCGTCCCGGGGGATGAGGGGGTGCTCGTCCGGCGAACGGGAGGCGAGCTGAGGCGAGTCCTTCCTCGCCTGGATGTGCCTGGTGGCGTCTCTTGGCGCGCTGTGTCCAGCGGCAGGACTGAGAGGGAGGGACGACACGCTATCCGGTGACTCGCGACGAGCCCCGCACGAAGGCCGGCCGAGGATGCTCAGAGCGCGTCGCGTCTACCATCGGCCCATGTCACGGCTCGCGCCACTTGGCAACTGCCACCGTGCTCTCCGGCGCTGCTGGCACCCGGTCGCCCGCTCATCCGAGGTCACCGACCGGCCCGTCAGGGTGAGGCTGCTCGGAGAGGCCTGGGTGCTCGTCCGGATCGAGGGGACATTGCGCGCCTTCCTCGACCGATGCCCCCACCGACTGGCGCCGCTCTCGATCGGCTGTTCACAGGGGGACACCCTCGCCTGCGCGTACCACGGCTGGCGCTTCGACGGCGCAGGCCGCTGCGTCGAGATCCCCGCTCTCGGGACCGGGGCCCCCATCCCCTCACGCGCCAGGCTCGAGGCGCCCCATGGCGTGGAGGAGCGCCATGGCATGGTCTTCCTCGCGCCTGAGGCCCCCCTTGCCCCGATCGGCGACGTTCCCGAAGCCGAGGATGCCTCGTTCATCGCGGGGGACCTGCCCGTACTGAGTGCCAGGGCTTCGGCAGGGCTTCTGGCCGACAACTTCCTCGACATGGCTCACTTTCCCTTCGTTCATGCCGCCACCTTCGGAGCCGAGGATCCGGTCGTCCCACCGCTCACCGTCTCGAGAGAGCCGTGGTCCTTCGTCGCCGTGAACGAGCACGAGTTCGTGAACCGAGAGGATCCCGGCGTCGCCGCCGGCATCCGCCCGCTCGTCCAGCGGCGCCGGGTCACCTACCGGGTGGTCGCTCCCTTCCACCTCGTGCTGCGCCTCGACTTCCTCGATGCCGGGGGCAGCAACGTGATCGGCTTCTTCCTCCAGCCCGAGAGCGACGAGTCCTGCAGGGTCTACTCGACGATCTGGCGTGACGACCTCGATGGTGATCCCGGACGGATGGCAGCGGCCGTCGCGTTCGAGCTGGCGGTCGTGGAGGAGGATCTCGCGATCCAGCAGGCCTACGAGGACCTGTCGCTGCCGCTCGACATGACGGCGGAGATCCACACGAAGGCTGATCGCTCGACCGTCGAGCTGCGCCGGCTTCTCACCGATCTCGTCATCACAGCCGAGTCGGCACCGCGGCGCGACGCCGACCGGCGCACCGCTGGTCGCGCAGCCATGGCTGGGCCCGCAGTCTGATCACCAACTGTGGGCTCTCACGCCAGGACAGGAGACGACGCGGGGCGTGGCGTCGAAGCTACCGTCGCACTCGATACGGCTTGGGCGAGACGGAGTGCCTTCAGTTCGACGGCAGACCCGCTCCCGCCGCCCGGTCGCTAGATGCGCCGGCGCACGGGTGCGCCTTCATGGATCAGCTGTGCACATGCGTCATCGATGCACCCGCAAGATGCTGGACCCAACCTTACAAGGCGGCCACAGCCGCCTGAGAGCGCTGGCTCGACCTAACGATGCCGCACGCGACGCTCCTCGAGCCGCTTCAGTCTCGCGGGTCGCGCCTTCGAATGGCACCGGGCTGCCGAGCGGCTTCGCTCGTGAGCACCGGAGCGGACGGAAGCGCGTCGACGTCGACGAACTGCCCGTTCTTCATCACCTTGCGGACGTCGCGGAGGTTCGCGATGTCCTCGAGCGGGTCTGATCCGACCACGACGATGTCGGCGATCTTGCCCGCCTCCAGAGTGCCGATCTCGGTGTCAACCTGGTATGCCTTGGCAGGATTGATCGTCGCGGCCTCGATGATCTGCATGTTGGTCATGCCACGCTGAGACATCGACTGCATGACGAGGAACTGCGCGTCCCCCGAGATCGACTTGTGACCCCCGAGGCCACCCCAATCTGCGTCGTCGGCGACATCTGGGTCAAAGACGATGCTGTCGGTACTCACGAACTGAGGCACACCGGCCTCGATGAGACGGATCGAGTTCTCGAGCTCGTAGTCGTAGCCCTCCATACCGTTGAATCGGTCGTCTCCTGGAAAGTCGCGTCGCTCCAGGGTCGCCAGTTGCTGCTCGGTGAGCGGTGCCCACTGAGTACCGCAGTAGTAGCCCCGCTCGAGCATCAACTCGATTGTCTTGTCGTACAGTCTTGACTCACGCGTGAAGGCCACGTGCTGTCCGATGTCGTTGCCGACTTCGACGGCGATGTGCACGGACTCCGCCGATGTCGTGTGCGTCTGCACGGTCTTCCCAGCGGCGTGGACGGCTTCCACAATGGCCCGCTGCTGATCCGGGCTGAACCTCAGCACCGCCCACTGTCCGATAGAGCTGTTCAGCGGGGCATCGTCACCCGTCGCTCCATACTTCACAAAGTCGACGCCCTGCTCCACGTAGCGGGTCATCTGTTCGTATATCTGCGCTGGTGTCTTCCAGCAGAGGTCGGGCCCACCGCCCGCCTCGAAGCGGCGGTTCATGCGATCCTGCAATCCACGCGTCGTTGACGCGATGGCTTCGGGGGTGATGAAGACCGCGCGAAAGCCGACGATGTTGCCGGCCACCCTGATCCGAGCGGCTGTCACGGCGCCGGAATCTGAACGGTCGCGAGCGGCAAGCAGCGCATCGAGCGGCCCCATGGTGTCGAACACCGTCGTAAAACCGCTCGCGAGCAGCACTTGGGCCGCTTCCACAGCGATCTCGTCTAGGCGATCCTCGTATCTCGCGAGAAACTCGGCATAGTTCCAGCCGGGCCACGGCACGAGGTGGACGTTGCCGTCGATCAGTCCAGGAAGCACGAAGCTGCCGCCGAGATCGACGACGTCGGCTTCCGAGGGCACGGGCACCGTAGGGCGGGAGCCGACGGCGACAATGCGCGAGCCTTCGAGGAGCACCACCCCGTCGTCGATCGGACGGTCTCCGGTCGCACTGATCACGGTCGCTCCGACCAAGGCCCGAATGACGTGCGCGGGATGCCCAGACATGTCCCTCCGATCATTGATCAGGCGCTGGTTGAGCGCCCGTGACGTTGGACTTTAGGACATGGCTAAACTTCCGTACAGTATTTGTATCCTCGGCACACCGTTGGCCCCTGTTCGGCGTTGCACACGGCACGGTCGCACTCGGTTCATCACGTCGCCCTGAGCGCGGGGTCGCACACGGGAATGATCGGTGGCCGGCGGCTGCAGGGATCAGGTACCATCCTCCCCAACAGGGCAGCGGAGCCAGGAAGCCGGTGAGAATCCGGCACGGTGCCGCCACTGTGACCGGGGAGCAATCCTCACCGAAGACCACGGCCGAGACGGCTGGAAGGTCGAGGGGAGCGCCGATCCGGGAGTCAGGATACTGACCGCTGCCCTCCCGAGAACGGGGCGAGAGCACCCCGGAGAGGAGAGAGATGCAGCACGGTCCGATCCGCCAGCAATCCCTTGGCGCGCTCGCGCGCGTCCCGGCGATGGCGGCACTAGCGCTCGCCGCCGGAGTGGCAGTCACCGCCTGCGGCAGCAGCCACGCCGCCTCGGGGACCACCGGGTCCCACCCCGCCACGTCGGCGACGACGGTTTCCCATCCCGCTGTGCCGGGCTCGTGCGCCGGGGTGGCCGGGGCGCACCACGCCCGCGTCGTCGTCGAGTCCGCCCCGGGCACGGTGGTCGCACGCTGCGTCGGCTTTGCCGGGGCCAAGATCAAGGCCCTCACGCTGCTCACCGACAGCCGCGTCGAGCTCGGCACCCAGAAGTACAGCTTCGGGGTGGCCATCTGCCAGGTCGACAACGTGCCGAGCCACTACTCCCAGTGCCTGCCGTCGGGGAAGAACTACTGGGCGCTGTTCCTGTCGACCGACGGCCACCGCTGGACCAGCCCGTCTGTCGGGGTGAGCGACGTCTCGGTGCCCGCCGGCGGGTCGCTCGGGCTGCGCTACGACCCGCCGAAGGGCACCCCGGCACCGCCTCCTCCGCCGACCCCCGCGTGAGCCGGCCGGCGGCGGTCGTCTGCTGGGTGCTGGCGGCGCTCGCCGTCGCCTTCCTCGACACCGACCCCGCCGCGCAGGCAATCGTGCTCGCCGGCGCCTGGGTCCTCCTCCGTCGGCGGCGGGTCGAGGGTCGGCGGCTGCGTCCGCTCGCCATCGGCCTCGCCGTGCTCTTCCTCCTCACGGTGGCAGTGAACGGCCTGCTCTCCCACACGGGTGTCACTGTCCTCGCCGCGTTGCCGTCCTGGCTGCCCCTCGCCGGCGGCAGCGTGACCGCGGAGGGGTTCGCGAGCGGTGGTTCGATCGCGCTCGGACTGGTCACCGCCATCTCCGTCACCGCCGCGCTGTCGGTGGTCATCGAGCCGACCGACCTCGTCGACGCCCTCCCCGGCGTGCTGCACCACGCCGGCGCCGCCATCGGGGCTGCCCTCAACCTCGTGCCCGCCACCGCCCAGAGCGTGGTCGCCGTGCGCGACGCCCAGCGCCTTCGGGGGTGGCGGCCGAGGGGCGTGCGGGCAGTGGTCGATCTCGCCGTGCCGGTCCTGCTCGGGGCCATCGACCGGTCCGTCCAGCTGGCCGAGTCGATGGAGGCACGCGCCTTCGGTGCCGGTCGTCGAACGAGCTCCATGGGCGGGGACCGCTCACCCCGTCTCGTCGCCGTGGCGGCTGCCGGCCTCGTGGCGGTGGCACTGGCCGCCGTGGCGCGAGGAAGCGAGGTCGTCTCCTGGTACCCGTACCCGGTGCCGACCGTCCCCTCGGCGGCGCCCCTCGCCCTCGTGCCCGCCGTCGTGGTCGCCCTCGCCGCCGCGATGCTCCCGCCCGACCGGGACGGCGACGCCGTTCCCGAGGCGGCAGGCCCTTCGGCGGTGGAGGCTCGATGAGCACCCGCCCGCTCGCCCCCGCCGGCGCGGCGAGCACCGCCACCGACCCGAGCGTCGTCATCGCCGGTCTCAGCTACCGCTACCCGGCGTGGTCCGACCGTCCCGAGCCGGCGCTCTCCGACGTCTCCCTCGCGCTCTCTCCCGGCCTCACGGTCCTCGACGGTGACTCCGGCTCGGGGAAGTCCACGCTGCTGCGGATCTGCAACGGGCTGGTGCCGCACTTCCACGGAGGGACGCTGAGGGGCCGGGCCACCGTCTGCGGGCTGGACGTGGTGACCACGCCGACCCGCCGCCTCGCGCGGGAGGTCGGATTCGTCTTCCAGGAGCCCGAGGCCGGCTTCGTGCGCGGCACGGTTGCCCGCGAGGTCGCCTTCTTCCCGGAGAACCTCGGGCTCTCGCGGGACACGATCCGCCGCCGGGTGGCCGAGGCCCTCGAGCAGGCGGGCATCGCCGGGCTGGCGACCCGCCGCCTGCGGACGCTGTCTGGTGGCGAGCGCCAGCGGGTGGCGCTGGCAGCGGCGCTCGCCGGAGCGCCCCGCGTGGTCGTCATGGACGAGCCCATGTCCCAGCTCGACCGCGAGGGCGCAGCGGCCCTGACGGCGACGCTCTCCGCCCTCGCCGGCGAGGGGGCGACGGTGCTCGTCGCCGAGCACCGCCTGGCCGGCGTCGCGCTCGGAGGTGCCCGTCGCCTGATGCTGACCGCGGGCCGGGTCGCCGAGGCGGAGCCACCTCCGCCGCTCGCCGTCCACGGTCGTGTCACCCGCTTCGCCGACGTCGGTCCGGCGCCGGCGGTCGGTGGCGAGGCATGGTCGCTCGCCGGCGTGACCGCCGGGATGGCCGAGCGGGAGGTGCTCGCCGGCGTGGACCTCGCCGGTGCCACCGGCGAGGTCGTCATCGTCACCGGGCCGAACGGGTCGGGCAAGACGACGCTGCTCCGGACCATCGCGGGTCTCGTTCCGCCGCTGGCGGGGCGGGTGGAGCGCCGCCCCGGCCGGGTCGCCTACCTGCCCCAGGAGCCGGGCGTCCTGCTGCACCGCGACAGCGTGCGGGCAGAGATCGAGCAGACGCTGCGGTGGTCGAAGCTCGAGGGGTCCCCCGACGAGGTCCTCGAGCTGCTCGGCCTGGGGGCGCTCGCCGACCGCGACCCCCGCGACCTGTCCGGCGGCCAGCGCCAGCGGGCCGCTCTCGCCGTCGTGCTGGCGGGGCGACCGGCCCTCGCGCTGCTCGACGAGCCGACCCGCGGCATGGACGCGGCCGCCCGCGCCTCGCTCGCCGGCGCGCTGAGGCGCCTCGCCGAGGAGGGCGCGGCCGTCGTGGTGGCCACCCACGACCTCGACCTCGCCCGTGAGCTGCGCGGTCGCGTGGTGCGCATCGAGGGGGGCGCCCTCGTGCCCGACGGCGGCGGGACGCCGTGACACGCACCCGCCTGGCGCTGCTCGCCACCTCGGCGGTGGGTGCGGTCGTCTTCCTCTGGCCGTTCTTCGGCGGGGGCCAGCCGGGTGCAGCGACGGCCGCGGCCTTCGGGATCGGCACGGCTGCCGCCCTGGCGGCCGTGGAGCTCTCGGCCGGCCGCCTCGACACGAGGCGGCTTGCCCTCCTCGCCGCGCTCGCCGCACTCGACGCCGCCGCCCGGGCCGTCGTCGTGACCGGCATCGGCGGCTTCAGCCCCATCTTCCTGCTCATCCTGTGCGGCGGGTACGTCTTCGGGGCCGAGTACGGCTTCCTCCTCGGGGCCACCACG
>JAKACF010000091.1 GCA_021821585.1 Actinomycetes bacterium | reverse complement strand
CCGGTGCTGCGCCAGGACGCCCTCTTGTACGCCCTGGCGGGCCTGTTCTCGATCGGGGAGATCCTCCGGGCCGTCACCGCCGACTACCGCGAGTGGGGCGAGCTGTCGGTCGTCCCCTACTTCCTCGCCGCCCTCCTCTGCGAGCTGGCCTTCCGTTCACGGCGCCGCCGCCGGGGCGCGGCGGCCGTCCCCGACGAGAGCCAGTCGGCCAGCCGGCTCCGAAAGGGGATCGCCGTCGGCCTGCTCGGCCTCGTCGTCCTCGTCCCGCTCGGGCTCCAGGTGACCTGGCGAGCGCAGGCCACGACCTGCGTCACGAACCCCCACGGCGCCCAGGCGCAGCCGGAGGTGGCCGTCATCGAGCGCGCCGGCGACCGGCTGGCGGCCTACAAGGACCCCTACCTGTCGCACCCGACCTCGGTCGGCGTCTCGCCCTCGAACGACTGTGCCGGCGTCAACGCCGGCTCGTTCTTCCCCTACCTGCCGGGCATGATCCCCTTCGGGCTCGCCAACGCCTTCGCCAGCTCCCACCGGCTCGGCGACGCCCGGCTCGCCCTCGCCGGCTTCACCCTCGTCGTGGTCCTGCTCGCCCTCGGCCTCGTTCGCGCCTCGGGCCGGCGGCGGTGGCGGGCCTTCCAGTTCCTCATCGTGCTGCCGACAGGCGCCCTCATCATGGTGACCGGAGGCGACGACCTCCCGGTGCTGGCGCTGCTGCTGCTCGGGCTCGTGCTGCTCGGGAACCGCCGACCCGTCTGGGCCGGGCTCGTGATGGGCTTCGCCGGCTCGCTCAAGTGGACGGCCTGGCCGCTCATCGTCCTCGGGGTGCTGTGCGCCCGCACCGAGGAGGAGCGACCCGCCGGGGCGCGCTACCTCCTGAGCGTCCTCGCCGTCTCGGTCCCCGTCATCGGCGCCGGTGTGGCGCTCGGCCCGCACGCCTTCCTCGAGAACGTCGTCTACTTCCCGCTCGGCCTGACCAAGGTGCACTCGCCGGCCGCCAGCCCGCTCCCGGGCCAGGTGCTCGTCCAGCTGCTGCCTGGCTTCAAGAAGCCGCTCACCTACGCCCTCGTCGGCCTCGGGGCCGTCGCCGTCGTCGTCATGCTCGTCCGCCACCCTCCGCGCAGCCCCTACGAGGCGGCCCGCTTCGCCGGCTGGGCGCTCGCCTTCGCGACCTTCATCGCCCCGGCCACCCGCTTCGGCTACCTCATCTACCCGGCGAACATGCTCGTCTGGGCCTACCTGCTGCACGACCGCCCCCCGCCCGTGCACCTGCCGGCTCCGGTCGAGGCACCTGCGGGGCCCCGGAGCCGCTCAGAGCGTCAGCTGGCGTCTCCGACCTGGTAGAGCTGGAGGGCGACCGTCGTGCGGGCCGGGCTGCCACCGCCGGCGAGGGCGGGCGAGACGACCGTGGCGATGCCCCGGAGCACGATGCCGACCCGCCACTGGTAGCCGTCGGAGCCCGAGCGCTCGGCGATGAGCTCCGCCGAGCCCTTCGCCGGGCTCGTGATCGAGTCGAGCGTCCAGTGCTCCTCGGAGAGCAGGTGGAGGTAGAAGCTCCGGACTGCCCTCTCGGGCGCCGGGACCGAGACCCGCACCTCGCGGTCGAACTGGCTGACGCCCCGGTCCTCCACCCTCTTGCCGAGGTAGGTGCTGCCGGCGGGCACCGCCAGCGACGAGACGACGTCGGGCGGCGGCTCGCCCCCCGAGGCGATGCGGGCGAGCAGCGCCCGTGCCGGCTCCGCCCGCAGGGAGGAGCCGGGGACGCGGGTGGTGGCGCCGCCCGAGGCGGCCGGACGGGCCGACGATGTGCCGAGGAGGGCGAGGACGGCGCCGCCGAGCACGATGACGACGGCGATGGCGACCACGACGAGGGCGGGACGGAGCGAGGGACCGGGTGTGCTCACCGGTCTCGGGGACGTCGCAAGGTCGGACACGACGGGCCAAGGCTACCGCGATGGATCACCTGCCCGGTCCCGCATGGGTACGCTCCCTGTGGAGGCCCGATGGCACGAGCAGCAGCACCGACCGCCGAGGACCCGGCGGCCACCGAGACCGAGGAGCGCCAGCCGGACGCGCCTGCCCCCCGGCCGGCGGGCGACCGCCGCCCCCCGAGCGCGGCCCGGGCCCTCGTCCCGCCGCCGACCGAGTCGGTCGAGCCGCTCCTCGCCGTCCTCGCCGCCCGCCGGCCCGGCGAGGACGTCTCGCTCGTCCGGCGGGCCTACCACCTCGCCGCCAAGGCCCACCAGGGCCAGCAGCGGGCCTCGGGCGAGGCGTTCCTCACCCATCCGGTGGCGGTCGCCATGATCGTCGCCGAGCTCGACCTCGACACGACGAGCGCGGCCGCCGCACTCCTGCACGACGCCGTCGAGGACACCCGGGTGGAGCTCTCCCAGATCGAGCGGGACTTCGGCGAGGAGGTCGCCCGGATCGTCGACGGGGTCACCAAGCTCGACCGCCTCCGCTTCGGCTCGAAGGAGGCCCAGCAGGCGGCCACGATGCGCAAGATGCTCGTGGCGATGGCCCGCGACTGGCGGGTGCTCGTCATCAAGCTGGCCGACCGCCTCCACAACATGCGGACCCTCGACGCCCTGCCGGAGTGGAAGCGGCGCCGCATCGCCGAGGAGACCCGCGACATCTACGCCCCGCTCGCCCACCGCCTCGGCATCCAGGAGGTGAAGTGGCAGCTCGAGGACCTCGCCTTCGAGACCCTGCATCCCAAGCGCTTCGCCGAGATCGCCCAGATGGTCGCCACCCGGGCGCCCGCCCGCGAGCAGGAGCTCGAGGACGTGATCGAGCTCGTCCGCCGCCGGCTGTCCGACCTCGGCATCGAGACCGAGGTGACCGGGCGGCCGAAGCACCTCTGGTCGATCTACGAGAAGATGGTCGTGCGGGGCAAGGAGTTCGACGAGATCCACGACCTCGTCGCCATCCGCATCATCGTGAAGGCCGAGAAGGACTGCTGGGCCGCCCTCGGGGCGGTGCACGCCCTCTGGCCGCCGGTGCACGGGCGGTTCAAGGACTACATCAACTCGCCGAAGTTCAACCTGTACCAGTCGCTGCACACGACCGTCGTCGGCTCGCGGGGAAAGCCGCTCGAGGTCCAGATCCGCACCCTCGAGATGCACCAGCGGGCCGAGCACGGCATCGCCGCCCACTGGGGCTACAAGGAGACCGGCGGCCACCCCGACCAGGGGAGGGGCGCCCGGTCGACCGAGGAGATCGCCTGGCTGCAGCGGATCGTCGACTGGGAGCGGGAGACCCCCGACCCGCACGAGTTCCTCGAGACCCTGAAGGTCGACCTCGAGCAGGACGAGGTCTACGTCTTCACCCCGAAGGGCGAGATCGTGACCCTGCCGGCGGGGGCGACGCCGGTCGACTTCGCCTACTCGATCCACACCGAGGTCGGGCACCGCTGCATCGGGGCCCGGGTGAACGGCCGGCTCGTCCCGCTCGACTCGAAGCTCGCCTCGGGCGACGCCGTCGAGATCATCACCTCCAAGATCGCGACGGCCGGGCCCTCGCGGGACTGGCTGCAGATCGTCGCCAGCCAGCGGGCGCGCAACAAGATCCGCCAGTGGTTCTCCCGGGAGCGCCGCGAGGACGCCATCGAGGCGGGCCGTGAGGAGCTCGCCCGCTCGCTGCGGCGGGCCGGCCTGCCGGTGCAGAAGCTCCAGTCCTCTCCGGTCCTCCTCGCCGTCGCGTCCGAGCTCGGCTACGAGAGCCTCGAGTCGCTGCACGCCGCCCTCGGCGAGGGGCACGTCTCGGGCCACTCCCTCGTCCAGCGCCTGCAACGCGACCTGCGGGGCGGCGAGCAGGAGGAGCAGCTCCCCTCGACGGCGCTGGCGCCGAAGCGCCCGAGCCATCGCCGGGGCGGGGCGGGCATCTACGTCGAGGGCCTCGACGACGTGATGGTGCGGCTCTCCCGCTGCTGCACCCCGGTGCCGGGCGACCGCGTGATCGGCTTCATCACCCGGGGCCGCGGGGTCTCGGTCCACCGGGAGGACTGCGCCAACGCCCTCGCGCTCGCCGGCAGCGACTCCGAGCGCCTCATCGAGGTCGAGTGGGACGAGGACCGCCAGAGCGTCTTCGTGGCCTCGATCGAGGTGAAGGCGCTCGACCGGGCCCGGCTCCTGGCCGACGTCGCCAAGGTGCTCGCCGAGCACCACGTGAGCATCCTCTCCTCGTCCTCCCACACCTCTGCCGATAGGGTGTCGAGGATGCGCTTCGAGTTCGAGCTCGCCGACCCCGCGCACCTCGACTCGCTCCTCGGCTCCCTGCGCCAGCTCGACAGCGTTTACGACGCCTACCGGCTGCTGCCGGGCAAGGGCAGTCCCGTCCCGGCTCCGTCGGCTCCGTGACGCCCCCGCCGCCGTTCCCGCCCGCCGGGCGCCTCGACGCCGCGCGCCCTCGCGGCCTTCGCACCGCCTACTGCGGCGAGCTGCGGGCCGAGGACGCCGGACGCGAGGTCTCGGTCTGCGGCTGGGTGGCCCGCCGCCGCGAGCACGGGGAGCACCTCGCCTTCGTCGACCTGCGCGACCACACCGGCGTCGTCCAGTGCGTCGTCGACGGAGCCCACGACCTGCGCTCGGAGTACGTGCTGCGGATCACCGGGACGGTCCGGACGCGGCCGGCCGACAAGACCAACGAGGGAATCGCCACCGGGGAGGTCGAGATCGGGGCGGAGGCCGTCGAGGTGCTCTCGACCGCCGAGCCGCCCCCCTTCGGCGTGGACGGGCGGGTCGAGGCCGAGGAGTCGGTCCGGCTCCGCTACCGCTACGTCGACCTGCGGCGCGACCGGATGCAGGCCAACCTGCGCATCCGCTCCCGGGTGAACGCCGCCATCCGCCGGTCGATGGACCGCCAGGGCTTCGCCGAGATCGAGACGCCGCTGTTGTGGACCCCGACGCCCGAGGGCGCCCGGGAGTTCGCCATCCCCTCACGCCTGCAGCCGGGGTCCTTCTACGTGCTCCCCCAGAGCCCGCAGATCGCGAAGCAGCTCCTCATGGTCTCGGGCTTCGACCGCTACTACCAGATCGCCCGCTGCATGCGGGACGAGGACCTGCGCGCCGACCGCCAGTTCGAGTTCACCCAGCTCGACCTCGAGGCCTCCTTCGTCACCCAGGAGGACGTCTGGGAGATGGTGGCGGACTCGGTCCTCGAAGCCACCCGGGAGGTCACCGGCGAGGAGCCGCCCCCCGTCGTCCAGATGACCTGGAACGAGGCGCTCGAGCGGTACGGGACCGACAAGCCGGACCTGCGCTTCGGCATGGAGATCGTCTCCCTCGACGAGGCCGTGCGGGGGAGCGAGTTCAAGGCCTTCGCGGCCCCGGCCGTCCGGGCGATCCGGGTCCCGGGCCAGGGCTCGCTCGGCCGGGGGCGCCTCGACGCCCTGACCGACCGGGCGCGCTCGCTCGGTGCGGCCGGCCTCGTCTGGCTGCGCGTCGTCGCCGGCGAGGGCGGCGGGCTCGCCCTCGAGTCGCCGGTTGCCAAGTTCCTCTCGGCCCCCGAGCAGGCGGCGATCCTGTCGTCGACGGGTGCCGGGGTGGGCGACCTGCTCCTGGCGGTGGCGGGGGAGCGGGCGGCCTCCTGCCGGGTGCTCGGGCAGCTCCGCCTGGAGCTCGGGCAGCCGCCGGTCTCCGAGCGGCCGTACCGCTTCGTCTGGGTGACCGACTTCCCGCTGTTCGAGGGGCTCGACGCCGAGGGCAACCCGGTCGCCGCCCACCACCCCTTCACGATGCCCCACCCCGACGACCTCGACCGTCTCGAGTCGGACCCGCTCTCGGTCCGCTCGCAGTCCTACGACCTCGTCCTGAACGGCTGGGAGCTCGGCTCGGGCAGCATCCGGATCCACCGTGCCGAGGTCCAGCGGAGGATCTTCTCGGTCCTCGGCATCTCCGAGGAGGAGGCCGAGAGCCGCTTCGGCTTCCTGCTCGGGGCCTTCCGCTACGGGGCCCCGCCGCACGGCGGGTTCGCCTACGGCATCGACCGCTTCGTCGCCATCCTGGCCGGTGAGGAGAACATCCGCGAGGTGATCGCCTTCCCGAAGACCCAGTCGGGCGCCGACCTCATGGCCTCCTCGCCCCGCGCGCTGCCGGCGCGCCAGCTCGCCGAGCTCGGGATCTCGATCGTGAGGCCGCCCGGCCGGGAGCCGGGCGGCGGCTGAGGGCGGCTCAGGACTGCGGCGCCCTCCGGTGCAACAGGTCGTGGGCGTGGTGGCCGCGCTTCGGCTCGGGCTTGGGCGCCGCCACCGTCCCGGACTCGGTCTGCTGGCAGTCCTCGCAGAGGTACCGGCCCTCGATGAGGTGGGTGAGGCGCTGCTGGCGGCAGCGGGCGCACCAGTGGTCCAGGTAGGCGAGCGAGGAGGACTCCCGCCGGGGGGGCGGCACCAGGGCGTCGAGGCGCTCTTGGACCTCGTCGGTGAGGACCCAGCGGTGGCCGCCGTCCCCGCCGTCCTCCCGCTCCACGAGATCCCAGGTGAGAAGGGAGCGCAACAGGGGGTTGAAGGCCTCCACGGGGATTCCGCCGGGTGCGACCGCCCCCGGCAGTCGCGGGGTCTCGTTCAACGGGTCCGTCGTCATCGTCAGGTACTCCTCACTACGTCTGCGCTGCACAGTGTGGTCTACCCCGCCGCCCAGCGGGGCGCGGGCGCACGGCCGCGTTCTCCGAGGCTGGGATACCCGTTCGCCGCCTTGACAACCGGGGGTGCCTCTGTGACGGTCGGGCCGTGACCCGGCGTGCGGACAGGGCGGCGACCGCCGGCGGCAGCCTCTTCGAGGCGGCCGCCGAGGAGGCCCTCGCCACGAGGGCGCCGCTCGCCGCCCGCATGCGCCCCCGCCGTCTCGACGAGGTCGTCGGCCAGCAGCACCTGGTCGGACCCGGTGCCCCCCTCCGCACCCTCGTCGAGGCCGACCGGCTCTCCTCGGCCGTCTTCTTCGGTCCGCCCGGGACCGGCAAGACCACCCTCGCCCGCCTCGTCGCCGAGCACACGAGGCGCCGCTACCGGGCGCTGTCGGCCGTCGACTCCGGCGTGCGGGAGGTGCGCGCCGAGCTCGAGGCGGCCAAGACCGCCCTCGGGGCGGAGGGCCGGGGCACGATCCTGTTCCTCGACGAGGTCCACCGCTTCAACAAGGCCCAGCAGGACGCCCTGCTGCACGGGGTGGAGGAGGGCGTCGTCTCCCTCATCGGCGCCACGACCGAGAACCCTTTCTTCGCCCTCAACACCCCGCTGCTCAGCCGATCGACGCTGTGGCGCTTCGAGCCCCTCGACCCAGGCGACGTCCGCCTGCTGCTCGAGCGCGGGCTTGCCCTCGAGGGCGCCCGGGCGGGCGAGGAGGCGCTCGACCTGCTCGCCGACCTCGCCTCGGGCGACGGCCGGGTCGCCCTCACGGTCCTCGAGGTCGCCGTCGCCCTGGCGGGCGAGGAAGGCGTCGTCGGGGTCGAGGAGGTGAACCAGGCGCGCGCCATGCGGGCCTACCGCCACGGTCGGGAGGAGCACTACAACCTGGTCTCGGCCCTCATCAAGTCGATCCGCGGCTCGGACCCCGACGCCGCCCTGTACTGGCTGGCCCGGCTCCTCCAAGTGGGGGAGGACCCGCGCTTTGTCGCCAGGCGCCTCGTCATCCTGGCGAGCGAGGACGTCGGGCTGGCGGACCCGATGTCCCTCGTCGTCGCCTCGTCGGGCGCGAGCGCCGTCGAGCTCGTCGGCCTCCCGGAGGCCGGCCTCAACCTCGCCCAGGTCGCCGTCCACCTCGCCCTCGCGCCGAAGTCCAACTCGAGCGCGACCGGCCTGTGGAGCGCCGAGGCGAGGGTGCGCTCGGGCCCCTCGGCGGAGGTGCCCGCCCACCTGCGCAGCGCCAACTACGCCGGCGCCGCCCGCCTCGGCCACGGGGAGGGCTACGAGTACCCCCACGACGACCCACGGGGCTACCTCGAGCAGGCCTACCTGCCAGAGGAGATCGCCGGGGAGCGCTTCTACGTCCCGGGCGGGCACGGCGCCGAGGAGGCCCTCGTCCGGCGCTGGAAGGCCCGGCTCGGCCTCGAGGCGCCCGACGCGAAGGAGGGGCCCGGCGACGACCGGGCTCCCGGGAGGCGGACCGGGGAGGAGCCCTGAGCGCCCCGCAGGGGCGCAGCGGAGGCGGCGACGACCGGGGGAGGGTCCTCGCCCTCGATCTCGGCGAGCGCCGCATCGGCCTCGCGCTGAGCGACTCCGGGCGCGTGCTCGCCTCCCCCTACGGGGTGCTGGAGCGCTCGGGCGACCCGGTGAGGGACCGGAGTCGCCTGAAGGCGATCGTGGAGGAGACCGGGGCCCGCCTCGTCCTCGTCGGGCTGCCGCTCAGCCTGTCGGGACGCCCCGGGGCGGCTGCAGCGGCGGCGCTCGCCGAGGCCGACGCCCTGGCGCAGGTCTGCGGGGTGCCCGTTCGGACCTTCGACGAGCGGCTCACGACCGTCGAGGCGGCGCGCCGGCGCCGGGAGCGGGGCTCCCCGCGGCGGCGCCCGAAGGGCGCCGGGGCCCGCGAGGGCATCGACGCCGAGGCGGCGGCCGTCCTGCTCGGGGCCTTCCTCGACGCCGGGCGGGGGTCGCCGTGAGCCTCTCGGCCCGCACCGAGCTCGCCGGGGTCATCGGCTCACCCGTGCGCCACTCGCTCTCGCCCCTGCTGCACAACGCCGCCTACCGCGCCCTCGGCCTCGACTGGGCCTACCTCGCCTTCGAGGTGGCCCCGGCCGACCTCGCCACCGCGGTGAGGGGGGCGGCGGCCCTCGGGTTGCGGGGGCTCTCGGTGACGATGCCCCACAAGGACGAGGCGGCCGCCCTGGCGGACCGCCGCAGCCCGGCCGTCCGCCGCCTCGGGGCCGCCAACACCCTCTCCTTCTCCAAGGGCGCGATCGCGGCCGACTCGACCGACGGCGCCGGGTTGCTGGCCGACCTGTCGGTGTCGCTCGGCTTCGACCCGGCCGGCAGCCGCTGCGGGGTGATCGGGGCGGGGGGAGCCGCCCGGGCCGCCGTGCTCGCCCTCGCCGAGGCCGGCGCGGCCGAGGTCCTCGTCGTCAACCGGACGCCGCTCAGGGCCTTCCGGGCGGCCTCGCTCGCCCCCGGCGTGGCACGGCTGGCCAAGCCGGACGAGCTCGAGGGCGCCGACCTCGTCGTCCAGGCGACGCCGTCGGGCATGCTGGCGGGGGAGGGGGAGGAGCCCGGCTGGCCGGCCGGGGTCGACCCGGCCCGGCTCGGGAGCGGCCAGATCGTCGTCGACCTCGTCTACGAGCCGGCGGAGACCGCCTTCCTCCGCGAGGCGCGCCGCTTCGGGGCGGTCACGCGCAACGGGCTCGGGATGCTCGTCCACCAGGCCGCCTTGCAGGTGGCCCTCTGGACCGGCGAGCGCCCGCCGCTTTCGGCCATGTGGGAGGCCGTCCCGGGCTGACCCCGCCGCCTGCCCGGGAGAGCGGGCGGCCGACCGTTATCCTCTTTCCCGTGACCGCCGTCTCCTACGGGCGTGAGGTCGCGGTCGGGACGCGGCGCGAGCGGCGCTCGTGGATCGCTCTCCTCCGCCACGTCGACCTCGTCCTCGTCGGGGCGACGCTCACCCTGGCGCTCCTCGGCGTCGTGATGGTCTACTCCGCGACCCGGGACCTTCTCGTCTCCCAGGGGCTCAGCTCGCACTACTACCTCGAGCGCCAGAGCATCTGGGTCGTGATCGGCATCGTCGTCATGGCGGTGGTGGCCTCGATCGACTACCGCCGCTTCCGGGACTGGGGCTACATCATCTACGGCCTCGTCGTCATGGGGCTGATCGGCGTCTTCGTCATCGGCAAGGCGCAGGTCGGCGTGGAGCGCTGGTACCAGCTCGGCCCGCTGCAGCTGCAGCCGTCGGAGTTCACCGCCCTCGGGCTCATCGTCGCCGTGGCGACCTACTGCAGCCGGCGGGAGGGGATCCTGTCGTTCCGCCAGGTCCTCGGCCTGCTCGCCCTCGGCGGCATGCCGATGCTCCTCGTCTACAAGCAGCCGGACCTCGGCACGACGATCGTGCTCGCCGTCGCGCTGGCGGCCATGATGGTGGCGGCCGAGGTGCGGCTCCGCTACATGGCCCTGCTCCTCGTCCTCGGCGCCGGCGGGTTCTTCCTCGCCCTCCACCTCCACCTGCTGCACGCCTACCAGCTGACGCGCCTCACGAGCTTCCTCCACCAGAACTCGAACACCCAGTCCTCGAACTACGAGCTGTACATGACCCGCAACGCCATCT
>JAKACF010000090.1 GCA_021821585.1 Actinomycetes bacterium | reverse complement strand
CTGGAGCTGCCGGTGGGCAGCCGAGCCGTGGAAGCGGGCGTCGCCGAAGGCGAAGACGCTGCCGTTCGAGCCCACCAGCCAGTACCCGCGGCCGCTCGGTGAGTCGGCCGCCGCCACGATCGACCTGGCCGGGAGGACGGTGAGGACGAAGCTCTGCTCCGCGTCCGGGGCCACGCCGTTGGAGGCGGTGATACCCAGCGTGTAGGTGCGGGCCGTGCCACTCGCCGGCGTCCCCGACAGCGTTCCGCTGCCGTGGCCGGTGTCAGCAAAGGTCACGCCCGCGGGCAGTCTCCCGACGACGGAGAGGTGGGGGGTCGGCCACCCGGTCGTGTGCACGGTGAACGAGCCGTGGCGCCCGACGTCGAAGGACGCGTGCCTCGAGCTTGTGATGGCGGGCGCCTTCTTCTCGGCGACCGTCAGCTCGAAGTTCTGCGCCGTGGCAGCACCCGTCTCCCAGGCCACGACCGTGAACGGGTATCGGCCGGCGGTACCCTCCGCCGGCTCGCCCGACAAGCTCGCGGTCCCGTCGCCGTTGTCCAGAAAGCTGACGCCTGCCGGGAGCATCCCGATCTCGGTGAAGGCGGGCGTGAGAGTGCCGGTCGCAGTGACCGTGAACGTGCTCACCTCGTCCACCGTGAACGTCGTGCTGGCAGCGCTGGTGATCCGGACCTGGTCCGCAACCGAGCCCACCGTCCAGCTCTGCGTGACTGGATCCGACACGTTGCCCGCTCGATCGGTGCCGACGACCGAGAGCACGTAGTCGCCCGGCTGCAGCCCGGAGTAGGTCACCGGGGAGGTGCACGCTTCGGCCGGTCCGGCCAGGCCGTCTCGATACAGCTGGCAGACGAATGTCACGTTGTCCTCGTCAGCCGAGATCGTGAAGGAGGCGGTGGAGCCGAGCGTGCCGGCCGGGGCGAGGGTCACGACCGGTGCGGTGGTGTCCTCACCCTGGCCGGGTGGCTTCTGGCCGTGGCTCTCCGGAGCGGCGACGGCGACGGAGATCGGCTCGAGCGAGTTCCCGCCCTCGAGGCTGACCCCGAGCGTGTACCCGCCGACCGGGGCGCCCACGGCGACCGTGAGGTACCAGGTCACCGGGGTGTAGCCGGGAAGGAGAGCGGCGTCCCACGTGCCCTCGAGCTGGCCCCTGTCGTTCAACGCGAGCGGCATGGCCACCATGTCGCTCCCGTTGCTGGCGTAGACGGTGAGATCACTCGGCTGGATGCCGTCGGTCTCCGTCGTCGACGGCCCGCTCACGGTGAGGACCAGGTGGCCGGTGCCGGTCACGGGTGAGTAGACCTTGACCGGGAGCGCCATCGCGACGGCCTGCGTGGCGAGCTGCGGCACTGCATCACCCCACAGAACCGTCGGTTGGTTCGCCAACACGGTGACCGAGCCGACATCCGAGGCAAGGACCTGGGAAGGATCGGCGGCCCGGACGAGGTCGAGGGTGATGGTGTAGGCGCCGGTCGGTGCGCCGTCCGCCACGGTGACATCGAAGGCGGTGGACACGTTGTAACCGGGACCGACAGGAAAGCCGGACTCCGGGCCCCACCAGCCAGTGAGGCCGGTGCCGTCGGCTTCAAAGGGCACGGTCTGCCCGTCGGCGGCGGTCGCCGTGACGTCCCCGGCAGCGAGTGCTCCAGGTGCACGGATCGTCACGCGCAACCGTGCGTCGGGGACCAGCGACCCTGCGAACGGGTTCATGAGCGATGCCGTCATCCGGAAGGGATAGGTCTGGAAGACGCTCGTCGGCAGGGTGCCGAGATCGACCGCAGGGTTGGTGATCGCCTTCTGCTGCGCCGCGGTGGTGTCGACCCCTGGGACGTCCATGTAGTAGCCGGGGATGTAGGTGTTGTCGGGGATGAAGTTGCAGAGCGCCCGGACGTCATCGGCCAGCTGTGCGAACGCCACCACACCGTGGAGCGTGTGGTCGCCGATCTCCGGGTAGGACGACAGGTTCGTGAAGGGCACCACGTCGGTGATCTTGCTGACCTTCCACGTCAGGGTCGGGACGTCGAGCCAGGTGACACTCCCCTTGAAGGTCTGCGACCGGTTGTAGCTGAACCCGCTGTAGTCGACGAACTGCTCACCGGTGGTCATCGGCGAGCCGGTCTCCGGATCGGTCGACCTCACGAAGTTCACACCCCACGGCGACAGGTACGTGTTGCCGGACGAGTCGGTAGCGGGCGGGAAGCCCAGTATCCGGTTGAAGTACTCGACGGTGTCGACCGTGATCGGGGTGTCCTTGCTCTGCGCCGCGCCGAGAGCCATCGCGGCCAGCTCCCAGGCGTCGAACTGGCTGTTGGACTGAGAGTCCGCTGGCGTAGGCCCGATCACTGCCGGCGGACCGGCCATGCCGGCCGGAAGGCCCGGAATGGTGCCGGTCTGCATGAGCGACTTGTAGATGGCGATGTTCTCCGGCGCTGCGTCGATCGGGACGCCGTCGATGCTGATCCGACCGGTCGACTCGAGCGAGATGGCAGTGCCCTGGACGAGCTTGGCCGTCACGTCGGCCAGCTTCGTAGCCAAGAAGTCGTCGGTCGAGCGTGCCTCGTTCAGCCGCTCCATGGGTACAGCGGACACGAACATGGCGTACTGGGGCTGCGGGTCGCAGGCCGATATGGACTCCACAGGCAGGGGATCGGGAGGAGTGTCGATCCACTCGCCCTGCAAGGGGATGGCCCACACCGTCTGACCATCGACCGGGTTGATCGAAGACGGCACCCCCGGGACAGGCTGGTAGGACACCGGCTGCACGCAGTACTCGGTAGTGGCCGAACCGGACTCGGAGGTCGGAGGAACGACGTACTTCTTCAGAACGGGGGTGCCGTCTGTTGCTCGGAGGATCGTGTTGAGATCTGCATACACCGAGCCTGTGCCGCTGCCTGTGCTGCCGCCCCCGCCGTTCCCACCGGCGGCCATGGCCGGTGCAGACAACAACATGGACAGCGACGCGACCACACCAGCTGCGAGCGTGGACGCTCGCCTCACTGGGTTCATTCCACAGCCCTCCTTCGTCGAGGGGCAGGTACTGCCCGATTCGACTCCCGCTACGAGGGTCGCCCTCGTGCTCATCTCGAAATAGAGCCAAAGGACCCGAACACCCCTCCCCCACGGAGCGGTGGGTTCCACGATCAAGGGTGGAGGTGGAGGGTGACTCAGCGTCGTCGCTGCGCCAGGACGGCCCCATCTCACCGGACTCTGGCACAGGTTCGCCCGTCTCCCGGGCCGCACGCCGGTCGCCCGCGGGCACCACCCGCCTCGGCCGGGAACAGGCGTGAGTCTCGCCGTCCTTCGCACGCAGCGTGGGAGCGCAGCTCGAGGCCGCGCCCCAGGTGCATCAGCGATGGTCACCGCTGCTGCCGAGGGCGAATCCGGAGCAGCGGCGGGACTCTCGGCCCTACTGGAGCTCGGGCGGAGGTCGCATCATGTCCCGGGGCCGACATCGCCACGGCAGAGGGGAGGCCCATGTCGGTGACGGCTATCGCAGCGGCGCTCCTGGCGGCATGCAGCTTCGCGACGGCGGCCATCCTCCAGCAGGAGGCGGCCCAGGCCGTCGATCCGAGCGAGGCCCTTCACTTTCGTCTGCTCCTCGACCTGCTGCGACGACCGCGCTGGCTGGTCGGGGTCACCATGCTCATCACCGGTTTCGTGCTGCAGGCGATCGCGCTCGCGAACGGGCCGGTCGCGCTCGTACAGCCGATCATCGCCACCGAGCTCGCGATCGCCATTCCGATCGCCGTCTGGCGCCGCCGGCGGCGGGCTGGCAGACGGGAATGGATGGGCATCGCGTTCGTGCTCTGCGGTGTCTCGACGTTTCTTGTGGTCGCGTCGCCGACGCCGGGCATCTCGCAACCCAGCCCGTCGGACTGGTTGCGGACGCTGGTGCCCGTCGGAACCGTGCTCGTCGTCGCCGTCCTGGTTGCCCGGATCCGCAAAGGCCCTCGGCGCGCCTCACTGCTCGGCGCCGCCGCCGGGTTGTCGTTCGCCCTCCTCGCGGTACTGACCAAGGCCGTGACGCACCAGCTCGGACATGGGGTAGGAACAACCTTCACGAGCTGGCAGATCTACGCCGTCGTGGCGCTGGGGATCTCCGCGCTGGTGGTCTCGCAGAGCGCCTACCAGGCGGGGCCGCTCGCTCTGTCGATGCCGGCGATCGCCATCGTCGAACCCGTCGTGGCCGTCGTGGTCGGAGACACGCTGTTCGAGGAACAGGCTCGGCTCGGTGGGCCTGCACTGGCCCTCGAGCTCAGTGCGGCGCTGGTCGCGGTGACCGGACTCTGGATGCTGGCGACATCGCCAACCGTCCTCAGCATCTACGAGAGTGCCGGCTCGCGACGCCCCTCGAGCCGCAGCAGTGACGCGTCCAACGGCGGTCCACCCCGCCGCCCACGCCCTCGGGTCAGGTGGCGGTCGCACCTCCGTCGAGTCCGTCACTTATGACTCGGGCAGAGGAGCCGCCGCCCAACGGTGCTCGCCCCTGCACATCGCGGCAGTGCACGAGCACGGGAAGCCACGTGCTGCAGCGACTCTCACCTGCGACAAGCGACGCGACCGGCGGAACGAGGAGGCTCCAAATCACTCGATCACGTATCGCTGGCTGCTCGAACCCGTGCGAGAGCGATGCGAGGGGCAGGTCCGAACAGATCATCAGGCGGCTCGAACGAGCGTCGCCGCCGGGCGAAGACGGGCGTCCGAAGAGTCTTTCGGCACTGTCGGCGCGCTCGCTCCGGCCACACCTTGGAGACGGGGATTCCGGCAGCGGACCCGAGAGGCAGGAGAACGCCGTGGCGAGAATCGTCAAACTGGTGTTGATCGTCATTCTCGTTGCAGGCGTCGGCGTGGGAGCCTTCATCGTCGGGCGGCACACGGCGCCCACGACCTCCTCGTCACCGCCGGTGTGCAAGGCTGCCGAACTGCACGCCACCCAGTCGGGCAGCAGCGGGGCGGCCGGCACGATGGAGCGCACGTTCTCTCTCGTCAACACCGGCTCCACCACGTGCGTGCTCGACGGATACCCGAGGCTGCTCCTGCTCGATCGGAGCGGAGGTGCCTTGCCGACGCAGGTCGTGCGCGGCGGCGGGCTGGCCTTCGAGGATGTCGCACCGTCCACGGTGGTACTCGGGCCCAAGGCCGCGTCGTACTTCAACGTCGGCTACTCAGATGTCATGTCACCGTGTTCCTCGGCGACTTCGGTGCAGATCACGCCCCCGGGAGGCTCCGCATACCTTGTTGTGAGCGTGTCGCCCACGATGAGGGTGTGCGACAACGGCACGCTCCACGTGTCGGCGGTCTTCGGTTCCGGCGAGGCGGCCGCGACCAAGACGACCGCCGCTTCGTAGCGGTCGATCCGTTCGAGTCGGATCGCGGGCCGTCACCTGCTCCTGCCGGCGCGGTGGGGATGAGCTCCAGCGCATCGGCCGCCCGTGACCGGGTGCTGTTCGCGGCTCTGACCGGCTCCCGCTAATGGGACGACAGAACCGCCTCTCATACGGCGGACCAGCAGTGGATCACGGGCGATCTCCGATATGTCCCCATGGACGACCGTGACGATCGCACGGCGGGCCCTGTTGCGCGGTCATCCGTCCGCCCCTGCCTCGGCCCTGGAGATAGGCGCCGGCGGCTGGAGCAGCTCGTCGGCCAAGTCACGGCCTTGAGCCGACAGGACCGGGCGACGGTGAGAAGAGTCTCACGCTTCGCTCATGGGCGGCTCACGATGGGTCCTTACGGTGCCCACCGTGATCGCTGCCTCCCCCGACGGGCGCCGGAGAGTCCTGCACTACTCGCATCACTCGACCGGTCTCGGCCATCTCGTCCGCTCACTGGCGGTCGCCGGCGCTCTCGCCGAGCAAGCAGAGGTGCTCTTCTGCAGCGGCGGGCGCGTGCCCGACGCGATGGTTGTCCCTGCAGGCGTGAGGCTGGTCACCTTGCCGCCGATCGGCACCGGGGAGAGCGGCGGGCTCACGAGCCTCGATCCGCAGTACACGCTGGAGGAGGCCTGGGAGCGGCGCAGGCGCGAACTGCTCGGCTGCTTCGACGCGTTCGACCCCGACGCGCTGCTCGTGGAGCTCTTCCCCTTCGGGCGGCGTAAGTTCGCCGGCGAGTTCACCGCCCTGTTGGAGCGGGCGAGGCAGGGCCGCAGGCGCACCATCGTCAGCAGCGTGCGCGATCTGCTGGTCGACGCCCACCGGGACAAGCAGCGGCACGACGACGAGGCAGCCGCCCGCCTCGACGCCTACTTCGACGCGGTGATCGTCCACGGCGACCCGCGCTTCGCCCGACTCGAGGAGACCTTCCGACCCACGGTGGCACCGACGGTGCCCGTGTACTACTCGGGCTTCGTCGCCCCCTCGACGCCGGTGGTCCCGACAGGCAGCCGCCCCTCCCAGATCCTGGTGTCCACCGGCGGCGGCCTGCTCGGTGGCCGTCTGCTGGACGCCGTCGTGGCGGCACACGAGTCGATCCTCGGACCGATGGGGGCCACCACCCGGATGATCACCGGGCCGTTCATGCCCGCGGAGGCCTACGGCGACCTGAGCACGCGCGCCGACGGGGTCGAAGGGCTGACGGTCGAGCGCTTCGTGCCCGACCTGGCCTCGGCCATCGCCGAGTCGGCGGTGTCGGTGAGCCTGTGCGGCTACAACACCTCGATCGATCTCCTGCGAGCGGGCGTGCCCGCCGTCGTCGTGCCCTACGACGAGGACGGCGAGACCGAGCAGGTGTCGCGCGCGCGCCGTCTCGAGTCTCTCGGTCTCGTCACGCTCCTTCCGGCGGCCGAGCTCTCCCCCGAGAGCCTGGCGACCGCCGTGCTCCGCGCCGTCGTCACGAGGGGTCGTCCCGCCGGCCTGGACCTCGACGGCGCCGCCACGACGGCACAGCTCATGAGCGAGCTCATGAGCCCGCCCGTCGCCTTCGCCTCATGAGAGGAACCCACACCCACCATGGCACCCGCCCACCAAAGGAGAGACACCCCCATGACCAACGACCTGCCGAGGGACCTGCCATGAGCCGGGCCGTCGTCACCGGAGCCGCCGGCTTCATCGGCGCGCGCTTGGCGCACCGCCTGCTCGACGAGGGGTGGGACGTGGTCGGCATCGACGCCTTCCTCGACACCTACGACCCGGCCGAGAAGATGGCCCGGGCCGCAGGGCTCGGGCGCCGGAAGGGCTTCGCCCTCGTCACCGGCCATCTGAGCGAGCTGGACCTCCCGGCTGCCCTCGAAGGCCCGGAGGTGGTCTTCCACCTGGCCGGACGAGCCGGTGTCCGGGCCAGCTTCGAGCTCGAGGCGCACTACCGCCGCGACAACGTCGACTCGACGGCCCGCCTCGTCGAAGCGGCGAGGACCGCCCGCTCGGTCCGCCGGCTGGTCTACGCGTCGTCATCCTCGGTCTACGGCGACGCCCCCCTTCCGTTCTCCGAGGACGCCGGCACGAGCCCGGTGTCGCCCTACGGGATGTCGAAGCTCGAGGCGGAACGGCTCTGCCTCTCGGGGTCGGGCGAGGACCTCGAGACGGTTGCCCTCCGCTACTTCACCGTCTACGGCCCCGGCCAGCGCCCGGACATGGGACTGCGGATCTTCGCCGAGGCCGCCTGGACGGGACGTCCCATCACGGTCTTCGGCGACGGCACCCAGAGCCGCGACTTCACCTACGTGGACGACATCGTCGACGCCACCTACAGGGCGGCGTCCGCGCCGGCGAGCGGGGTGGCGATCAACGTCGGGGGCGGCTCCCGGGTGTCGCTCGTCGAGGTCCTCCAGCTCCTCACGCAGATCACCGGTCGAGAGCTCGACATCCGCCTCGCCGAATTCGCCCGGGGCGATGTCCTGCACACCGCCGCCGATCTCTCCCGGGCGCGTCAACTCCTCGGCTTCGAGGCATCGACCCCGTTCGCCGAGGGCTACGCCGAAGAGGTGGCGTGGGTCGCCTCGACGCTGCAGGACGCCCGGAGGTCGGCATGACCCGCCCGAGCGCCGCCGACAGCCACGCCCTGGCTGCCCCTGTGCGCGCCCGCAGGATCATGCTGTACTCGCACGACACCTACGGGCTCGGCCACCTGCGGAGGAACCTCCGGATCGCCCGCCACCTCCTCGGCTCCGCTCCGGAGCTGCAGATCGTCCTCGTCTCCGGCTCTCCGGTGGCCGAGTACTTCCCGACCCCACCCGGACTGCGGATCGTGAAGCTGCCGTCGGTGCGCAAGGTCGGGGCCGAGCAGTACCGCCCCCTCCACTCCGGGCTCGACATCAACCTCGTCCGCCGTATCCGGACAGCGATCATGGTGGACCTGGTGCGCCGGTTCCGGCCGGACGTGCTGCTCGTCGACCACTCGCCAGCCGGCATGAACGGCGAGCTCCTGGACGTCTTCGCCGCGGTGAAGGACCACTCTCCCGCCACCCGGGTGGCCCTCGGGCTGCGGGACATCCTCGACGACCCCGCCACCGTCGTGCAGCTCTGGAGCGAGCAGGGGATCTACTCGCTCCTCGCGGGCGTCTACGACCACATCGTCGTCTACGGGTCCCGCGACGTCTTCGACGTCGGCAGCCACTACCGGCTCCCTGCGCCGGTGGCCGACCGGCTCGTCTACGCCGGCTACATCGCTCCGGACGGGAGCCGGGACGGCTCCGGCGGGAGGCATCTGCCTCCGACCGATCCCTACCTCCTCGCGACTGCCGGCGGAGGAGGAGACGGCGTCGCCACGCTGGCTGCCGCCATGGAGGCCGGAGCCTCTCTCGGCATAGCCACCAAGGTCGTCGCCGGCCCGCTCATCGAGGACGAGGCCTTCGACTTCCTCCTCGACCGGGCAGAGCAGCGCGTCGGTGTCGACGTGGTGAAGTTCCACCCTCACCTTCACTCGGCGATGGCAGAGGCATCCGCCATCGTCACCATGGGCGGCTACAACAGCCTCTGCGAGGCCATCTCGGTCGGCACCCCGACGGTCGTGGTTCCCCGGAGCCAGCCCCGCCTCGAGCAGACCATCCGGGCCGACATCTTCGCCGCCCGGGGGCTCGTCTCGGTGGTGCCGGCGGGCCCGGACCTCGGGGGTCGCCTGGCCCGGGCCGTGCAGGAGGCAGTCGTGAAGCCCGCCCCCGGCCGCCCACTCGATCTCCGCGGGCTCGACCGCCTGAGCTCGCTGCTGCTGGCAGGGGCGCCGGGACAGTCGGCCGGCGCCACCGAGCGCGACGAGGGACCGGAACCTGAGCGGCTCGCCGAGCGGCTGCCGGCATGACGCAGCGGCCCATGCCCGGCGCCACGATCGGGTACCTCACCAAGCGCTTCCCGCGGCTCTCGGAGACCTTCATCCTCGACGAGATCCTCGGGCTGGAGCGCGCCGGCGTGCCGCTGCGCCTCTTCGCCATCGCCGACCCGGTGGAAGCGGTGATCCAACCCGACGTCGCGCAGGTCGCGAGCCCTGTCACCTACCTCCGCGGAAAGGGATGGTCCGACGCCCCGAAGGGCATCGTCCGGACGCTCTCCGCCCACGTCCGCCTGGCGGTCTCGAACCCCGCCCGCTACCGCAGGACCCTGGCGCTCGCCCTCGCCGACCGGGCGTCGACCAACACCATCCGGCCCTTTCTCGACGCCGGGCGCCTCGCGCTCGAGCTGCGGCGGGTGAACGCCGTGCACCTGCACGCCGCCTTCGCCCACGGTCCGGCGACCACCGCTCGCTACGTCCATCACCTGACCGGCCTGCCGTTCAGCTTCGCCGCCCACGCGAAGGACCTCTACCTCTCGGATGGGGACGAGCTGGCGGTGAAGGCAGCCGACGCCGAGTTCGTCCTCTCCTGCTCGGCAGCCGCGGCGGCGGGCGTCGTCGAGCGGGTCGTCCCCGCGGACGCACCGGTGGGTGAGGGGGCGGTCGGCTGGTCCTCCAAGGTGGTGCTCGCCTACCACGGCGTCGACACCAGCCGGTTCCGACCGGTCGGGGGCCCGGCGGCCGGGGGGGAGAGGCTACGGGTGCTCGCCGTCGGGCGTCTCGTCGCCAAGAAGGGCTACCCCGTGCTCCTCGAGGCCCTGGCGATGCTCCGAGAGCGCGGCCACGAGGTGAGCTGCAGGATCGTCGGCGGCGGCTCCGATACGGCGCGCCTCGTCC
This sequence comes from Actinomycetes bacterium, assembly GCA_021821585.1. Taxonomy (GTDB): domain Bacteria; phylum Actinomycetota; class Acidimicrobiia; order Acidimicrobiales; family Bog-793; genus JAKACF01. Next base: position 163 of record JAKACF010000090.1, on the reverse strand, counting down.
TCCTCGCCGAGGAGCTCGGCCTCGCCGAGGCGGTCACCTTCCTCGGTCCCCGCACCCATCAGCAGGTGGCCGAGGAGTACCGCAGGGCCGATGTCTTCGTGCAGGCGAGCGTCGTCCTTGCCGACGGAGACCGCGACGGCATCCCCAACTCGCTCCTCGAGGC
>JAKACF010000089.1 GCA_021821585.1 Actinomycetes bacterium | reverse complement strand
CGAGCGGATCCAGGTCGAGTACGAGGAGCTCCCGCCGGTCGTCAGTGCCGACGAGGCCATCGCGCCAGGCGCCACCGTCCTCCACGAGGAGCTCGGCGACAATGTCGCCGCCCGTTTCGTGATCCAGGCGGGCGACGTCGATGCCGCCTTGGCCTCCGCCAGCCACGTCTATCGGGGGCGCTTCGAGATCGGACGCCAGGCCTCGAACGCCATGGAGACCCGCGGCGTGCTCGCGACTGCCGACCGGGGCACCGGTGACCTCACCGTCTACTGCACGAACGCCCGCCCCCATCTCGTCCGAACCTTCCTGTCGGCGATGCTGAAGATGCCGCTCGAGCGGATCCGCGTGGTCAGTCCCGACATGGGCGGAAGCTTCGGCACGGGCATGTTCACCGAGGACATCCTCATTCCCTACCTGGCACTCGAGCTCGGCCGGCCGGTGCGCTGGGTGGAGGACCGCAGCGAGAACCTGATGGTCACCCGGCACGGCCGCGACCAGGTCCACACCGTGGAGATCGGTTTCGAGGACGACGGCCGGATCGTGGCCATGAGGGACCGCTTCCTCGTCGACTCAGGCGCCTACAACCAGTACGCCATCACCGTCTCGTACAACGCGGCGGCGCACGCCCGGAACCAGTTCGACATCCCGAACGTCCGCATCGAGGGTCTCAACGTCCTCACCAACAAGGCGCCCGTCGCCCCGGTGCGGGGGGCCGGCCGGCCGGAGGCGACCTTCATGATGGATCGCGTCCTGCAGATCGTCGCCGAGGAGACCGGTCTCGACGCGCTCGAGTGCCGGCGGCGCAACCTCGTCCGTCCGGAGGCCATGCCCTACCACGCCGGCATCCCCTACCGCGACGGGGTCGACGTCGTCTACGACCGAGGCGACTTTCCCACCCAGCTCGAGCAGGCTGCTGCACTCCTCGACTACGAGGAGTTCCGCCGTGAGCAGGCCGAGGCGGCGCGCCATGGGCGCCGGATCGGTGTGGGCTTCTCGAGTTACGTCGAGGGGTCGGGCTTCGGGCCCTACGAAGGGGCCCTCGTCCGGGTGGACGCCACCGGTCACGTGACGGTGTACACGGGCGCCAACGCCCACGGGCAGGGACTCCAGACGACGCTCGCCCAGATCTGCGCCGACCAACTCGGCGTCACCCCCGACGAGGTGACCGTGAGGATGGGCGACACCTCCTACATCCCCTACGGCATCGGCACCTTCGCCAGCCGAAGCGCTGTCACCGCTGGCACGGCGACAGGGGTGAGCGCCTCACGGGTGCGCAGCAAGGCACTCGCCATCGCGGCCGAACTGCTGGAGGCCTCGGTGTCCGACCTCGAGCTCGAGGCCGGGACCGTCCACGTCCGCGGGACGCCGGAGCGCAAGGTGAGCCTGGGAGAGGTCGCCCGGGCGGCGAGCCCGGGGCCGCGGGCGAAGCTGCCTGCCGGCATGGCGCCGGTGCTCGAGGCGGAGTACTACTACGTGCCACCGACGGTGACCTGGGCGTCGGGCACCCACGTGGCGGTCGTCGAGGTGGACGACGAGACCGGCTTCGTGCGGGTCCTGCGCTACCTCACCGTCGACGACTGCGGCCAGATGCTCAACCCGACCATCGTCGAGGGCCAGGTGCACGGCGGGGTCTCCCTCGGCCTCGGCAACACCCTCACCGAAGAGGTCGTCTACGGTGCCGACGGGCAGCTGCTGAGCTCGACCTACATGGACTACCTGCTCCCGACCACGACCGACGTGCCGCCGATCACGGTGTCACACCAGGTTTGCCCGTCCGAGGTCAACCCCTTCGGCATCAAGGGATGCGGGGAGGGTGGAGCCGTCGGACCCCTGGCGGCGGTCGCCAACGCGGTCTCCGACGCCCTCGCCCCGCTCAAGGTCCGTGTCACGAGGGTGCCGATCACACCCGAACGGCTGCTGACGCTCATCGACGAGGCGCGCCGCGCTGAGGCCGCGACGCAGGAGAGCTGACGTGGCGCGGCCCCGCAGCAGTGACGAGCGCCGGAGCGAGCCCGAGCCCCCTGCGGATGTCCCCCGGCGGCTCGTCGTCGCGATGACGGGTGCCAGCGGTGCGATCTACGGCATCCGCCTCCTCGAGGCGCTGCACGACTCGCCGGTCGAGACCCACCTCATCATGAGCGAGTGGGCGCGGCGGACCATCGTCTGGGAGACCGACTATCGGGCGACCACCGTGGCCAAGCTCGCCGATCACGTCTATCCCGAGGAGGCAATGGACGCGCCCCCCGGGAGCGGCTCGTTCCTCACCGACGGGATGGTCATCGCGCCCTGCAGCATGAAGTCGCTCGCCGCCATCGCGAGCGGGCTCAGCGGGAACCTCATCCACCGGGCGGCCGATGTCGCCCTGAAGGAGAAGCGCAGGCTCGTCATGCTCGTGCGGGAGGCGCCACTCTCGGTCATCCACATCGAGAACATGCTCCGCGTGGCGCGGGCGGGCGCGATCGTGTCCCCACCGGTTCCGGCCTTCTACGCCCGTCCACGGTCCCTCGATGAGATGGTCGACCACACGATCGGCCGCCTCCTCGACCAGTTCGGCATCGACAGCGGTCTCGTCCAGCGCTGGGGAGGCAGCCAGCCGCCGGCGGACGATTCCGCCGCTGGGGACGCCTCGTCGACCTGAGTTCTCTCTCCAGATCGGTTATCTTGACATCAAGAGATCTCGCCGCTAGCCTGGCGTTCAGCGCAGGGCGGCGGAAGCCGTCGGCGTAGGTGACAACGGCTTGTAGGGAGCGCCGTCCCGGGCGTGAGTCCCCGAGCGACGAGGGAGCGAGACACGATGGCACGAGTTGGCTTCGGCACCGGCTACGACCCGAAGGCGGACCCGCAGCAGATGGCTGGGTGGATGCGCCAGGCGGAGGAGGCGGGCTTCGAGATCGGCTTCTTCTCCGAGACCATCGAGCTGATGCGTGACTCGGTGACGGCGCTGAGCGCCTGCGGTCTCGCGACCGAGAAGCTGACGCTCGGCTGCACCCAGATCACGCGGCTGCGCTCGCCGCTCGTGATGGCGCAGACGATCGCCTCGCTCGACGAGCTCACCGGCGGCAGGATGATGATGGCGCCCGGGTCGTGCACGTCGACGCACGCCGTGCGCCATGGCCTGCCCGCCGCCGACCCAGGCCAGGCGCTCATCGAGTACGTCGAGTCGATCCGCCTCATCCTGACGGGCGAGACGGTGAGCTACCACGGCGAGGTGGTCAACTTCGACGACGTACGCCTCGGCTGGAAGCCGGCTCGTACCCACATCCCGATGTACATCCCGGCGACGAGCCGCAAGGGCCTGCGCATCGCCGGCCGCATCGGCGACGGCGTCCTCCTCAACGCGATCTGCTCGCCCGAGTACAGCGCCAACGCCCTCAAGATCGTCCGCGAGGCTGCCGAGGAGGCAGGCCGCGACTGGTCGGACTTCAAGGTGGCCCAGCTCATCAACTGCTCCGTGGAGGACGACCACGAGGCGGCACTCGACGCCATCCGCTGGGAGGTGGCGAGCAAGCTCGACCCGATTCAGCTGCCCTTCATCATCAAGCCGAAGAAGCTCGTCGGCGAGCCGTACATGCGAGAAGAGGACATCCCGATCTTCGAGGAGGCATGGCGCCGCGGTGGCAAGGAGGCGCTCGTCGCCGCTGTGCCCGACAGCTACGTCGAGGGCATGACAGCGAGCGGCACGCCCGAGGAGGTCGAGAAGCGGGTCCAGCAGTTCCGCGACGTCGGCGTCCAGGTCCCGATCCTCCGGGCGGCGGCACCCCACCAGGCACAGCGTCTCATCGAGATGTTCTCGTTGGCGTGAGCCGGCCGGAAACGGCAGCGTCGATGTCGCAGTACGTGCCGGCCGGGGTGCTCGACGGCAAGGTCGCCGTCGTCTCGGGCGCCTCGCGCGGCATCGGCCGCGCCATCGCACTCGCCCTGGCGGCTGCCGGGGCCTCGGTCGTCGGCATGGCGAGGACCGCATCCGCCCTCGATGACCTCGGTGACGAGGCCGCCGCGGGCGGTGCGGACTTCCTCGCGGTTCCCGGGGACCTGAGCGACGTCGACTCCATCGCCGACATGGCCGCGGCTTCCTGGGACTGGAAGGGTCACGTCGACGTGCTGGTCAACGCTGCCGGGACGATCGTGAGAAGTGAGGTCCTCGAGGTCACCCCCTCGGAGTGGGACCTCGTCTTCGCGACGAACGTGCGGGGCAGCTTCTTCCTCTCCCAGGCGCTCGGCGGCAAGATGCTCGCCGGCAACGGCGGCTCCATCGTGAACGTCGCCTCGGTGGCAGCCGAGGTCACCACCGGCGCCTCGGCGCCGTACTCCGCGAGCAAGGCGGCGCTCGTCCACCTGACGAGGGTGCTCTCGATCCGGTGGGCACCGACCATCCGCGTCAACGCCGTCGGGCCGGCCTATGTCCGCACGGAGCTCAACACCGAGTGGCTGGACGCCGGCGAGAACCTGAGCTGGGTCGTCGAGCGCACCCCGCTCGGGCGGGTGGGGGAGCCCGCCGACGTGGCCGGTGCCGTCGTCTTCCTCGCGTCCCCCGCCGCCGCCTACATCACCGGCCAGCACCTCCTGATCGACGGAGGCTGGACCGCCCAGTGAGCAAGGAGCGATCGAAATGGCCATCGTGAGCAACGACTACCGCACCGTTCTCGAGCGGTCCGGTTTCGACTCGTGGTACCACAGCCTTCCGCCGAAGCTCGGCATCGACCAGTTCCGCTACGTGCTTCCGACGATGGTGGCCGCACCAGGCAGGCGGCCGGTCATCGTCGCGAAGGAGATCGACCGGACGAACCTCGAGTCGATCCGCGAGGACGACGTCAGCTTCGTCTTCCACACCCCGTACTTCACCTTCGACCGGGCCGAGTCGCCGACCGACGCCCGCCCGGACCTGGCGTCGGCCATCGCGGAGGTCCTCGACGGTCCGGCGGAGCTCGACCCCCGGTTCGCCGTCAAGCTCTACGACGAGCTGACTGCCCAGCTCGACTCCGCCGGGAGGATGTCCCGGCCCTCCTTCGTGCCCCCGCTCAACTGCTATCGCGTCGCTCGCTCGGCAGGTGACGAGCTCGCCCTGCCGGCCCGGGCGGCGGCGCTGCCCGCCGCCCGCCGCTACTTCGAGGAGCTCGGGGCGGACAAGCAAGCGGACGAGTGGCTGAACCGTCCGGCGCCGGACAGCCTGTCGGTCCTCGACGAGCTGATGGCGGGCCAGGGGCTCGACGCGGTCCTCGCCAGCAACCCGATCAACGTGCAGGGCCTCTCCGGCGTCCCGGCGACGCTCGTCGGCGAGGGCGTCTGGGCGCTCTATGTCCGCGGGAGCTCGGAGATCCTCGTCCTCTCCCGGAGGGAGCTGCCCTGGCTCGGACTGCCCGACTCGGCCCCGCTCCGGGGCGTCTCGATCCCACGGCTCGCCGCCGGCCGGGTCGGCTACGAGGAGCTGGACCTGACCCGCGAGGCCTACGAGGGCCTCGGTCTGGCCGAGGGAGCCGCAACTCCGGCGAGCCTCGTCTTCCGGCGCTGGCGGGAGATGCTCTCGTGGGCCGACCTCGCGTTCTACGTCATCGGGGCCCAGGTGACCGTCAGAGCCATCGAAGCTGCCCTCGACGTCGTCCGGGGCGCCGTGGCCCGCGATGAGCCGGTGACCGAGCTCGACGCCTACGAGCGCTACCGGGCCGTCGTCGCCGAGGAGATCCGCTCGAGGAAGCTCCCCGTCCGGGTCCGGACGTACTTCACCCACACTCACGGAGGGAACCGGTCGCTCATCCCGGCCCGGGCGACGGGGCACTCGCTCCTGCCGCTCACGAGTCTCAAGATCGACGCCGGCCTCGAGATCTACGACGACGCCGGCTCGTTGCGGGCGGCGTCGGACGTCACGAGGAGCGCCCTCGGCAGTCCGGCCGCCCTCGAGGCCTACGAGCTGCTCGACCGCGTGCTCGTCGACGTCATGGACGGCTGCCGTCCGGGACGCACCGGCGCCGAGGTGTTCTGCGCCGGTGCGGAGGCCCTGGAGCCCTACCACGCAGACCTCGTGGCAGGCGGATTCTGTCCCGACGACGGAGTGCCCTTCAGCGAGGCGATCGGCCGCGACATCGGGCACCTGCTCGGCAAGCAGGAGCCGGCGACGGTCGTCTTCCAGCGGGGCAACGAGGAGCGCCTCGAGCCAGGGATGGTGGCGGCTGCCGAGCTCCAGTGGCCGTTCCGTGACCACTGCATCGGCGTGGAGGACGTCTTCATGACCACTGATGCCGAGCCTCTCAACCTGACGCGCGCAGCGGGCTAGCCGATCGAGCCCGCCGTCGGCTCGAGAGATCGCTCGAAGAAGACCTAGAGAGACAACCAAGAAGGAGACGACATGGCAGACGAGATCTTCAGTCTGATGGACGAGTGGGGACCGGAGAAGATCATCCTCGTCTCGGACACGCGTACCGGCATGAAGGGCGTCCTCGTGATCGACAACACCGCCCGCGGCATGGGCAAGGGCGGGACGCGGATGAGCCCCACGGTGACGGTCGAGGAGGTTTGCCGCCTGGCGAGGACGATGACCTGGAAGTGGGCGGGCGTCGACCTGTCCTTCGGCGGTGCGAAGGCCGGGATCGTGGCAGACCCGAGTGACCCGAACAAGGAGGCCATCCTGCGCGCCTGGGCACGGGCGCTCAGCCGGCACATCCCTTCGGAGTACGTGCTCGGGCTCGACATGGGCCTCAACGAGCGGGACGCCGCTGTCGTCCAGGACGAGCTCGGCGACCGCGGGGCGGCCGTCGGAAGTCCCTACGAGCTCGGAGGCGTCCCCTACGACCAGCTCGGTCTCACCGGGTTCGGCGTGGCGGAGTCGGCCGAGGTGGCCTGCGAGCACGCCGGGATCTCGCTTCGGGGTGCGTCCGTCTCGATCCAGGGCTTCGGGGCCGTGGGCCATGCAGCCGCCAAGCGCTTCGTGGAGCTCGGCGCCACCGTGGTGGCCGTCTCGAGCGTCGACGGTGCCATCCATGACCCTGACGGTCTCGACGTCGAGAAGCTGCTGGCCCTTCGTGACGAGCTCGGCGACGGCGCCGTCAAGGCATACGGGAGGCCACTGCTGTCTCTCGGGGACGAGCTCGTCGTCGAGGCGGACGTCCTCGTCCCGGCGGCGAAGCAGGATCAGATCGGCGAGGACCTCGTCAGCCGGTTGCCAGCCAAGGTCATCGTCGAGGGGGCCAACCTGCCGACCTCGAAGGACGCCCAGGAGGCCCTGCGCGCTCGCGGGGTCACCGTCGTCCCCGACTTCATCGCGAACGCCGGAGCCGTCGTCGGGGCGGGGGTCGCGATGGACAGCCGGTACTCCGCCTTCCGGCCCGATGCCGCGGCCATCTTCGAGCTCATCTCGTCGAAGCTTCGGGACAACACGAGGGTCGTCCTCGAGCAGGCCGACCGCGACGGGGTCACGAGCCACGCCGCCGCGCTCGCCATCTCCCACGAGCGCGTCCGCAAGGCGATGGAGCTGAAGGGCCGGCTCCCGGCCAAGCGGGCGTGATCGCCCTGCGAGCGGTTCGACCAAGCTGAGCGAGGCGCCACGTGGAAGGTCAGTTCGCAGGCCGCCTGAGAGAGCGCCTCTCTGGGGGCGAGACGCTCATCGGCACCTTCTTGAACCTCGGCTCCACGGTCTCGGCCGAGATCTGCGGAGCTGCCGGCTTCGACTGGGCGCTCGTCGACCTCGAGCACGGTTCGGGCACCGAGGGCGACCTCGTCTCGCAGTTGCAGGCCCTCGCCACCACCGAGGCGAGCGGTCTCGTCCGGGTCGAGTCGCACGAGCGGTCGAGGATCGGTCGTGCGCTCGACTCGGGGGCCGCGGGCGTGATGGCGCCGCGGGTCGACAGCGCCGACCAGGCGCGCCTCGTCGTCAGCTCGACCCGCTACCCGCCGGCCGGAACGCGAGGGGTCGCCCTCATGAACCGGGCTGCGGGCTTCGGGGCGCGCGTCGGCATGTTGCGCCAGGCCGACGAGATGGTGCTCGTCGTCGTCCAGATCGAGAGCCCGGCGGCGGTGGCCGACGCCCGCGCCATCGCCGGGGTCGAGGGGGTCGACGTGCTCTTCGTCGGACCGTCCGACCTGAGCCACGCCCTCGGCTGCTTCGGCCGCTTCGACGACGAGCGGTTCGCCGAGGCCGTTCACGCCGTTGCGGCTGCCTGCCGGGAGAGTGGGAAGACGGCGGGGGTCCTCGCCGGGAGCCCCGCCGACGCGCAGCGCTACCTCGCGGAGGGTTACCGCTTCGTCGGCGTCTCGGGAGACGGCGGCTTTCTCGCCAAGGGTGCGGCTGCTGCGGCCGCCGAGTTGAGAAAGCTCGCGGCAGGTCCGGCCTAGCCCTTGCAGGCTGAGGGCGGTGGGCACATCCACCACGTGGTGGGTCCGGCGATGGACTGCGTGGTTCGACGGGAAGCCAAGGGGACCGGGCTTTGGTTCGATGACGGGTGGCACCCTCGAGCTCCGCGAACGAGCCCGAGGAGCTCAGCAACCGTCCCGAGGGCATCTCGCCGGCACCGGTGGTCGGACGAGGATGCGTGGTGGCCGGCTCCCGATCCCTGGGCAGCTGGCGCCCGGATGGACCCGGACGTGACGATCCCACCGCCCAGCATTCCCGCTCTACCGGGTCTCGCGGCGTCGACCGGCGCGCCGGGGCGCGGCTCAGGGAGCGGCCGCCTCGGGGGCTGAGCTGAGGCTTTGTACCGGTACGCAGGCGGAGGCGGGCATCGCCTTGGTCAGCTCGGCGATGCCCTCGCTCACCGCGGCGGTCAGCGAGTCGAGGGCCTCTGCGGTGCGACCGGCATCGATCAGCCAGCGGGCCGCGGCGACGGCCTGCACCATCTGGTCGCTGACCCGAAGCGCGTGCTCCTGCCGTTCGCACAGCTCCTCGAGAAGCCTCCGCCGCTCCTCCAGGATCAGTGCTGCCTCCTCGCGTTCCCGAGCTCGCTCGCAGACGTCGCCGAGGACGACCCCGACGAGGTACATCGTGAAGATGGGAGCAGTCCAGCCCGTGAAATCGAGATCCCCGACGCCATGGAAGATGGCGAAGGCGGCGAACAGTGCCGATCCGACGGTGGCGGCAACCAGCCCGGCCTGCCGCCCGACTGCCAAGGCGACGAGGCTCACCGGCAAGACGTACAGGAGCCCGGCGTCCTGGCCGCTGTGCTCGAGGTACCAGCGAAGCACGGTCACGGCGGCGAACATCACGCCGGAGACGGCGACGAGCAGCCTCCTGTGGGAGGGCGCGGTCACCCACTCGATCGGCCCGCTGGCCGACCACCGGCGCGCCCCAGTGGACGTCGCTGTTCCCGAAGTCATCATCTCGATCTCACAGCCTGTCGGAGCGCCCGTCGCTGAGCTAGGGCCAAACGGCCCTACGAAGGTCCGCAGACCCACGCTACGCGCCGGCCCATGGCGGGGAGGCGCGGTCACGAGCGTCGGGGGCGCGAGCTCCGACGAGACGGGAGCACCGCAGGTCTCATGGAGCCTGCTCGTGGCCAGCCTCGGGAGCTGCCCCGGGCCCACCGCGCAGGTGCGGTGCTCCGTCCGCCGGTGCGGGGTGAGGAGATGACAGGGCGCCTTCGCAGGTTCCTGGCGCCACGAGCAAGGAGCGGAGCCCGGTCAGGACAACCGACTGGCCGTCAGGCCGTCCTCACTGCGGGTGGACGCCCCGATGCGGGTGATGGTGCTGCAGGAAGGTGGCCATCCCGAGGACAACGAGGACGACGGCCGCCCCGGGCAACATGAGCGGAGCGAGCAGGACGACGGCGAGCACCCCGAGCGCAGCGACGACTACGAACACGCCCATCGGTCTCCTCCTCATGAGTGGTTTCGACAGCAGGATCGTGCTCGTCCATCCCGCTTCGCGATAGGGCCGTCCGACCCTTCCTGGTCGGCCGGCCCCGCGGCCACCTCTCGCGGTCACCCGACCACTGCCGTGGCGCCCGGGTTGCGACGGCCACGCCCCGGGGTACCGCAGAGGTGCGAAGGGTGCATGGGAGCGACACGTCGGGAGGACAGATGACGGCGGCTGACGGGGCGGGACGCGTGGTGAAGGTACGCGTCCGGCGGTCGTTGCTTCTGGCCGACCTCCTCATGGTCCTCTGGGTCACCGGCTGGATCTTCGTCGCCGTGAGGGTCGGGTTCGACGTGCGCAGCCTCGGTCATCTGCCGGGCACCCTGCGGTCGGCCGGCCGGGCGGTGGAGACGACCGGCAGCGGGCTGGCGTCGCTCGGTCACCTTCCCTTCGTCGGCCACAGCCTCGCCGCCATCGGCCATCGCGTCTCGCGCACCGGGCGGAGCACCGAGCTGACGGCCGCCTCGACCGGGAACAGCATCGACCAGCTGAGCGTGCTGCTGCCGATCGTG
>JAKACF010000088.1 GCA_021821585.1 Actinomycetes bacterium | reverse complement strand
GCGCCGGGAGGACCCGAAGTTCCTCACCTCGGGCGGCACCTACGTCGGCGACCTCGAGCTCGACGGCGCCCTGCACGTCTGCTTCGTCCGCTCCCCGCTCGCCCACGGGCGCATCGAGTCGGTCGACCTCGACGAGGCGCGCTCGGCGCCCGGTGTCGTCGGCGTCTACGCGCACGCCGACCTTGCCTACGAGCCGATGGGCTTGGGCTTCATCAACCCCGCCATGCGCCGGCCCCTGCTCGCAGACGGCGTCGTCCGCTTCGTCGGCGAGCCGGTGGTCGCCATCGTGGCCGAGAGCCCGGCCGCCGGAGCCGACGCCGCCGAGCTCGTCGTCGTGGACTACGACCCCCTGCCGGCCGTCGTCGACCCCGAGGAGGCGCTCGAGGGCTCGACGCTGCTGTTCGAGGACGTCGGGACCAACGTCGCCTTCGACCTCGGCTCGCCCGGCAGCCCGGAGACCTTCGAGAGCTGCGAGGTCGTCGTCCGCCAGCGGATCCTCAACCAGCGCGTCGCCCCCTGCCCGCTCGAGACGCGGGCGGCGGCCGCCGAGATGGCCGACGGCCGCCTGCGCTTTTTCGCCTCCACCCAGGGGCCGCACGACGTCCGGACGTCGCTCGCCCAGGAGCTCGGCCTCGAGGAGGCGGCCATCCACGTCATCTCACCCGACGTCGGAGGCGGCTTCGGCGCCAAGGGCTCGATCTACCCCGAGGACGTGGTCGTGGCCGCCCTCGCCATGCGCCTCGAGCGGCCGGTCCGCTGGAGCGAGACGCGCTCGGAGTCGATGCTCGGCCTCGGGCACGGGCGGGCCCAGGTCCAGCAGGTCACGATCGGCGGACGGCGCGACGGGACCATCACCGGCTACCGGCTCGAGGTGGTGCAGGACTCCGGCGCCTACGGCGACATCGGCGCCGTGCTGCCGGTCATGACCCGGCAGATGGCCGCCGGCGTCTACGCCATCGCGAGGGCGGAGTTCTCCTCCCGCTCGGTCGTCACCAACACCGTCCCGACCGTCGCCTACCGCGGGGCGGGGCGGCCGGAGGCGGCGGCCGCCATCGAGCGGGCGGTCGACTGCTTCGCCGCCGAGGTGGGGATTGACCCGGCCGAGGTGCGACGCCGCAACTTCGTCCCGCCCGACGCCTTCCCCTACACGACCGCCGTCGGCACCGAGTACGACTCGGGCGACTACCAGAAGGCCTTCGAGCTCGCCCTCGAGGTCGCCGGCTACGAGGAGCTGCGGGCCGAGCAGGCGCGCCGCCGCCGGCCGGACCCGGCGACCGGGCGGCCGCCCGCCCTCCAGCTCGGGATCGGCCTCTCGAGCTACGTCGAGATCACCGCCCCGGTGGCGGGCGGGGAGTTCGGCGCCGTCGAGGTCCGCCCGGACGGCAAGGTGGTCGTCCGGACCGGGACATCCCCGCACGGCCAGGGGCACGTCACCGCCTGGTCGATGCTCGTGGCCGACGCCATGGGCGTCGCCCTCGAGGACATCGAGGTCATCCACGGCGACACCGACGTCGTGCCCCGCGGGGGCGGGACGGGAGGGTCGCGCTCGCTCCAGCTCGGTGGCTCGGCGGTCGACAAGGCGGCCGGCGAGGTCGTCGACCGGGCCCGCTCCCTCGCCGCCGAGCTCTTCGAGGCGGCCGCCGAGGACGTCGTGCTCGACAAGACGCTCGGGCGCTTCCACGTGGCCGGCTCGCCGGCGGTCTCGCGCAGCTGGGCCGAGCTCGGCGCCGCCTCGCTCGAGCGCGAGGGCTCCCCCCTCATGGCCGAGGTCGACTTCGACTACCCGGGGGCGACCTTCCCCTTCGGGACCCACGTGGCCGTGGTGGAGGTCGACACCGAGACCGGCAAGGTCCGGCTTCTGCGCCACGTGGCGGTCGACGACGCCGGGCGCATCCTGAACCCGCTCCTCGCCGAGGGGCAGGTGCACGGCGGCACCGCCCAGGGGGCGGCCCAGGCGTTGCTCGAGGAGTTCTCCTACGACGCCGAGGGGAACCCGCTCACGGCCAACTTCGCCGACTACTCCTTCATCTCGGCCGCCGAGCTGCCGTCGTTCGAGACGGCCTTCACCGAGACGCCGACGCCCCGCAACCGCCTCGGGGTGAAGGGCATCGGCGAGTCGGGGTCGATCGGCTCGACGCCGGCCGTGCACAATGCCGTCTGCGACGCGCTCTCGCATCTCGGGGTCCGGCACCTCGACATGCCGGCGACGCCGCTCAGGGTCTACGAGGCGATCGCCTCCGCCGCGGCCGCCACAGGTTCGACGACGAATGGGACAGGAGCGTGACGTGCGGGTCGAGATGAAGATCAACGGGAGGGCGGTCTCCGCCGAGGTCGAGCCGAGGCTGCTCCTCGTCCACTTCATCCGGGACGTGGCCGGCCTGAAGGGGACCAACATCGGCTGCGACACCACCTCGTGCGGCGCCTGCACGGTGCTCCTCGAGGGGCGCTCGGTGAAGTCCTGCACGCTGCTCGCCGCCCAGGCCGACGGCGCCTCGGTGACGACGATCGAGGGCCTCGCCCCCGACGGCGCCTCGGACCCCTCCTCGCTGCACCCGGTGCAGCGGGCCTTCCACGAGCACCACGGCCTCCAGTGCGGCTACTGCACGCCGGGCATGGTGATGGCCGTCACCTCGCTCATCGCCGAGGCCGAGGAGCCCCTCGACGAGGCGGCCGTCCGGGAGGGCCTCGAGGGGAACCTCTGCCGCTGCACGGGCTACCACAACATCGTGGAGGCGGCGCTGGCGGCCGCCCGGGAGGCGGGCGTGGCAGCGGGCCCGGCCGCCTCCGAGGCCGAAGGAGGGCGCCCGTGATCCCCGCAGCCTTCGACTACGCGCGGGCCTCCTCGCTCGAGGAGGCGCTGTCGCTCCTCGCCGAGCACGGGGACGAGGCCAAGCTGCTCGCCGGCGGCCACTCCCTGCTCCCGCTCATGAAGCTCCGCCTCGCCACGCCGTCGGTCCTCGTCGACCTCGGCCGGCTGGAGGAGCTTGCCTACGTCCGCGACGAGGGCGAGCACCTCGCCGTCGGGGCCCTCACCACCCACCACGACCTCTCCCGCAACGCGCTGGTCCGCCGCCACCTGCCGGTCCTCGCCCACGTGGCCGGGCAGATCGGCGACCCCCAGGTCCGTCACCGGGGGACGATCGGCGGCTCGCTCGCCCACGGGGACGCCGCCTCCGACCTCCCGGCCGTCGTGCTCGCCCTCGGCGGGACCCTCGTCGCCGAGGGCCGGGGCGGGCGCCGGGAGATCGAGGCGTCCGAGTTCCACGAGGGCTTCCTCGAGACGGCCCTCGGCCCCGAGGAGGTGCTCGTCGAGATCCGCCTCCGAAAGCCGGCCCACACCGGCTTCGGCTTCGAGAAGCTCACCAAGCGCGCCCAGGACTGGGCCATCGTCGGGGCGGTGGCCGCCCGGCGCGACGACCTCCCCGGCGGCGTCGGCGTGGCGCTCGTCAACATGGCCCCGGTGCCCGTCCGCGCCCTGTCGGTCGAGTCCGCCCTCGCCGAGGGGGTCCCGGTCCCGGAGGCAGCCGAGCAGGCCGACGCCGAGGCCGACCCCTCGGCCGACATCAACGCCTCGGTCGCCTACCGCCGCCACCTGGCACACGTCCTCGTCCGCCGGGCGCTCGAGAAGGCCCTGTCGTGAAGGAGATCCTGGCGGACCTCGACCGCTTCTTCGAGGCCGGGGAGCGGGTCGCCCTCGCGCGGGTGGTGGGCGTCGAGGGCTCCGGCCCGCGGGACCCCGGCGCCGCCATGGCGGTGAGCGAGAGCGGCGAGGTCGCCGGCTCGGTCTCCGGCGGCTGCGTGGAGGGCGCCGTCGTCACCGAGGCCCTCGAAGTCCTCCAGGACGGGACGCCCCGGCTGAGGACCTTCGGCTACTCCGACGACGAGGCCTTCGCGGTCGGGCTCACCTGTGGGGGGACCCTCCACATCCTGATCGAGCCGCTCGACTGGTGAGCGGAGCCGGCCCACTCTTCGCCGCGCTGCGCCAGGCGCTGCTCGCCTCCGAGCCGGTCGCCCTCGTCACCGTCATCGGCACCGAGCCGGGCGAGGCCCCCGGGGCTCCAGCCGAGCCGCTGCCTCCCCTCGGCGCCAAGCTGCTCGTCCGGCCGGGCGCCGAGCCCGAGGTGCTCGGGGGCGTCGGCTCCGAGGAGCTCGACCGCGTCCTCGCGCGGGACGCCCGGGCGGCGCTCGAGCAGGGCGTCACCGTCGACCGCCACTACGGGCGCCGTGGCGAGGCCCGCCGGCACGAGGTCTCGGTCCTCATCGAGTCCTTCGCCCCGCCGCCGAAGCTCGTGATCTTCGGCGCCGTCGACTTCACCGCCGCCCTGGCGGCCGCCGGCAAGCTGCTCGGCTACCGGGTGACCGTCTGCGACGCCCGGCCCGTCTTCGCCACGCCCCGGCGCTTCCCGGCCGCCGACGAGGTGGTGGTCGACTGGCCGGACCGCCTGCTCGCCCGGATCGGGTCCGACCTCGGTCCCCGTGACGCCGTCTGCGTCCTCACCCACGACACCAAGTTCGACGTCCCCGCCATCCTGTCGGCCCTCGGGACCCGGGTCGGCTACCTCGGGGCGATGGGCTCCCGGCGCACCCACACCGAGCGCCTCGCACGCCTGCGGGAGGCGGGGGCGGACGAGGAGGCGCTCACCTCCCGGCTCATGAGCCCCATCGGGCTCGACATCGGGGCGCGCACGCCCGAGGAGACGGCCGTCGCCATCTGCGCCGAGATCGTCGCCCACCGGGCCGGTGCCGCCGTGCCCTCCCTCCGGGACAGGAGCGGCCCGATCCACGCCTGAGCGCCCCGCTCGGCCCCGTCCGGCCCCGGTACGCTCCCGGCGTGACCAAGGCCGCCGTCATCCTCGCCGCCGGCGCCGGCTCGCGCTTCGGCGGCCGGCCCGGCGACAAGCTGCTCGCCGAGAAGAAGGGCCGGGCACTCGTCTCCTACGCCATCGAGCCGGCCCTCGCGGCCGGCCTCGACGAGCTCGTCGTCGTCGGCGGCTCGGTCGACCTGAGCGGGGTCGTGCCGGACGAGGCGACGCTGCTGCACAACTCTCAGTGGCGCTCGGGGCAGGCGAGCTCGCTGCGGGTGGCGGTCGACTGGTGCCAGCGGCGGGGCCACGACTCGGTCGTGGTCAGCCTCGGCGACCTCCCGGGGCTCACCGCCGAGGCCTGGCGGGCGGTGGCGGACCACCCGGGCGGCCCCATCGTGGTCGCCACCTACCATGGGCGCCGGGGCCACCCGGTCCGACTGGACGCCGACGTCTGGCCCTCGCTGCCGCTCGGGGGCGACGAGGGAGCCCGCTCGCTCATCGCCAGGCATCCCGAGCTCGTGACCGAAGTAGCCTGCACGGGCAAGCCGCTGGACATCGATACGAGAGAGGACCTCCGCCGATGGAGCTGACCAACGAATTCGAAGTTCCTGTCGCCGTCGAGGAGGCCTGGAAGGTGCTGACCGACGTCGAGCGCATCGCCCCCTGCCTCCCCGGGGCGCAGCTGAAGGAGATCGAAGGCGAGGAGTACCGCGGGATCGTGAGGGTGAAGGTCGGGCCGATCACCGCCTCCTACAAGGGCGCCGCCCGCTTCGGCGAGCTCGACGACACCGCCCGCAAGGCGGTGCTGCTCGCCGAGGGACGGGAGACCCGGGGCCAGGGCAACGCCTCGGCCACCATCACCGCCCAGCTGGCCGAGGTCGGCGAGGGGCGGACCAAGGTCTCGGTCGTGACCGACCTCAACGTGACCGGCAAGGTGGCCCAGTTCGGCCGGGGCGTGCTGGCGGACGTCTCGGGCAAGCTGCTCGAGCAGTTCGCCGCCAACCTCGAGACGATCGTGCTCTCCCCGCCGGCCGAGACGCCGCCGGCCGAGCCCACCGAGCCCGTCGCCGAGGCCACCGAGGCTGTCGCCGCCCCGACGACGGCCGAGGCTCCTCCCGCCCCGGAGGGGCGGGAGAGCGTCCGCCTCGTCGACCACCCGGCGCCCGAGCCGGTCGACCTCGTCGACGTGGCCGGGGGCTCGCTCGCCAAGCGTCTCCTTCCCTACGCCACCATCGCCGGGGTCATCTTCCTGGTCCGGATCGTCATCTACGCCCTGCGCCGACGCCGTTCGTGACACCCGAGGACCTCGCCGCCGTCACCGAGCTGCTCGGGCGGCCGCCGCGTGGCGCCTGCGAGGTCGCGGCGAGGGACGCCGACGGCGCCCCGGTCGTCATCCGCAACGCCACCCACCTCGACGACGGGACCCCCATGCCGACGCTGTACTGGCTCGTCGGGGCCGTCGAGCGGGAGGCGGTGAGCCGCCTCGAGGCGGCCGGGGGAGTCCGTGCCGCCGAACGGGCGGCCGACCCGGCGGCGCTGGCCGCCGCCCACGAGCGCTACGCCGCCGAGCGGGACGGGTACCTCGTCGCCGGTGCCCACCCGCACCGGCCGACCGGCGGCGTCGGCGGCACCCGCCAGGGGGTGAAGTGCCTGCACGCCCACCTCGCCTTCCTCCTCGCCGGGGGGGAGGACCCCGTCGGCAGGTGGACGGCCGAGCGCCTCGGGCTCGACCTCGGGCGCTACGGCCGGCCGGCTCCGACGACGAGGGTGACCGCGTGACCGGCGAGCCGGTGGCGGCCGTCGACTGCGGGACGAACTCGACCCGGCTGCTCGTGCTCGGGGGCGACGGCGAGCGGCTCGAGCGCCGGATGACGATCACGAGGCTCGGGGCAGGCGTCGACCGCACCGGCACCCTGTCCGGCGACGCCGTCGAGCGCACCCTGGCGGTGCTGCGGGAGTACCGCCGGCTCCTCGACCTCCATCACGTGCCGGCCTCGCACCTGCGGGCGGCCGCCACGTCGGCCACCCGTGACGCCGCCAACGCCGAGGACTTCCTCGACCCGGCCGAGGCGATCCTCGGGCGCCGTCCCGAGGTGATCGAAGGGGAGGAGGAGGGGCGCCTGTCGTACCTCGGGGCGACGTCCGGCCTCGACCCGCTCGGCGGTCCCTACCTCGTCGTCGACATCGGCGGCGGCTCCACCGAGCTCATTCTCGGCCGGTCCCCGGAGCCCTCCTCCGACGGCGCCGGCCCCTCCGCCGTCGTCTCGCTCGACGTCGGCTGCGTCCGCCTCGCCGAGCGGTTCCTCCGCCACGACCCCCCGGGGGAGGACGAGCTGGCGGCCGCCCACGAGGCGGCACGCTCACTCGTCGCGGCGGTGCGAGACAGCGGGAGCTTCTCGGGCGGGCGGAGGCTGATCGGGCTCGCCGGCACCGTCTCGGCGCTCACGGTGATGGCGCTCGGCCTCGACCGCTTCGTCGAGGAGAAGGTCCACCACGCCCGGGTCGACCGGGAACAGGTCCGCCGGCTGGCGGCGAGGCTGGCCTCCCTGCCGCTCGAGGAGCGCAGGAGGGAGCCCGGGATGGAGCCCGCACGCGCCGACGTCATCGTCGGGGGCGCCATCGTCCTCGAGGAGGTGATGGACGTCTTCTCCTTCGGCGAGTTCACCGCCTCGGAGTCCGACATCCTGGACGGCCTCGCCGCCGAGCTGCGCCGGCAAGGGGCAGCCTGAGCTCCGGCGACCCCTAGGGAAGGAGCAGCCTCGCCACGTCCCCGGCGAACCCTCCCCCGGCGGCGCGCTCGCCGGTGGCCCATATTCGGCCGGCCCGCGAGAAGCGCTCACGGTCCGAGGGGCGCTCGACGAAGTAGCGGGCGGCCTCCAGCATCTCGCCGGGCGCCTCGTACCACAGGCCGCCGTCGGATGCCTCGGCGTGCTCGGCCGCGACCGTGCCGGCGGGGACCACCACGGGCGTCCCGAGCTGGAGCGACTCGACGGCCTCGCGGGCGACCGGGCCGATCGGGCGGACGTCGAGCATGGCGGTCGCGCCCGCCATGAGGCGCCAGAGGTTCACCCGCGTCCCCTCGAAGGGGAACCCGAAGCGGCGCCTCCCCTCGCTCACGAACCACCCGCCCCGGCGCACCTCGGCGACGGCGACCTCGCCGACGACCGCCCGCAGGTAGTCATGGGGCGGGGCGTCACCGGCGGGTCCGTCGTCGGGCCAGCCGGAGAGCACGAGGAGGTAGGGCCCGAACGACGACATCCCGTCGAGGGGCGTCCGGGCCGCCTCCTCGTTGACGGCGAAGGGGAGCCTCAGGCGGCCCACGGCCGCCGCCCCGCCCGCCTCGAGGAGCGAGGCCTCGGTCCCCGACAGCGCCACGACGATGTCGGCGGCCCCGACGAGGCGTGCCAGCGCGGCCGACCCCAGTCGCGGATCGGCCCCGAGGAGGGGCATCGCCGCCAGCCGGGGACGCCCGGACCCGGACAGGCACGAGGCCATCCAGAGGGTCTCGACGCCGGCGAGCAGCACGGCCTGCGGCTCGAGGTCCTCGAGCAGGCCGACCGCCTCGGGAGCGGTCCGCCCCTCGAGCCCGAAAAGCCCCTCGGCGGCGAGCTCGGGGAGCGGGCGTCCCGGCTCGAGCGTCGAGAGAGCCTCTTGGATGCGCCCCGCCAGCTCGCCCCGGCCCGGCGTGGCGGCGACGGAGTGGACGGCGAAGATGCCGTCGGTCCTCCGGGGAGGAGGAGAGGTGGAGGGATCGGAGCGGTCGTCCAGGCTGACCACGACCACCTCGGCCGAGAGGGCGAGGGCGCCGGCGACGGCACGGACCGCCGCCTGGTGCTCCTGCTCGCCCGGGGACCACGACGCGACGACGACGGCCACCCGGGGGAGCGGGGCGGCCGCAGAGACGAACCGGCGGTCGACCCGGACTCCGGCCACCACCTCCCGGTCGGCTCCGGCGGCCTCCCGCCGGGGCGGCGTGTCCACCTCTAGCCGTCGACCTGCTCGTCGACGTGACAGGCGAAGTCGACGAGGTCGTGGCGGACCGCCCCGAGGATCCGAAGTTGCTTGGCCTCGAGGTCGTCGACCCGCACCGCCAGCTCGTCGGCGGCCCGGGCGTTGACCCCGAGGTAGTCACGCAGGCGCTCGAGGTACGGTCCGAGCACGGCCATCACCGCCCGGTGCCGCCAGCGTGCCAGCACCCCCTGGATCCCCGGCTCGTCCGGCGGCTCGAGCAGGGCCGAGAAGTCCCAGTTTGCGTGCAGCCACGCGAGGTGGCTGTTCGTCTGCACCGGAGGCTCGACGTGGTCGGCGAGGGTGGCCTCGAAGGACGCAGACGGCACCCAGGTTCGCACCGGCCCGCCGGGGCGGCCGGCGGTCGACCTCAGCTCGTCGACGACGCGTCGAGCATCGCCCGGAAGCTCTCCCATCGCTCCTCCTCTTCTGGTTGGGGAAGCCGGCAGAACCAGTCGAACCGGCCGAGGTTGGGGTTGTAGTAGGGATCGCCGGCGAGCAGGACCTCCCGCCAGCGCGCCTGGAAGCCCGACAGCTCGGGGGCGGTGGTGTTCCCCCGTGTCTTCGACTCGTGGTGGACGAGCTCGGCCAGCGCGCTGTAGACGACGAGCAGGCCCTCCCGGCGCAGCCTCAGGCAGTAGTCGATGTCGTTGTAGGCGACCGGAAGGGCGGCGTCGAACCCGCCGGCCGACTCGAAGACCTCCCGCCGGGTCATCATGCAGGCACCGGTGACGGCCGAGACGTTGCGGGTCAGGCTCGGGAGGGCGAGGTAGCCGGGTTTGCCGGCCGGGAGGCCGGACTGGACGTGCACGGTGGCGAAGCAGAGCCCGACGCCGACGCCCCCGTGCTGCAGGCTGCCGTCGGGGAAGAGGAGGCGGGCGCCGACGGCCCCCACCTCCTCCCGCTCCGCCTGGGCGAGGAGATGGGCGAGCCACCCCGGGGCGCGGGCCTCGACGTCGTTGTTGAGGAACAGCAGCATGTCGCCGGTCGCCTCGGCGGCAGCCTCGTTGTTGATCCGCGCCCAGTTGAAGGCCCCGGGGGCCTCGAGGTGGCGGACGCGGCGATCGCGGGTGAGCTCGCGGACCACCGCCTTCGTCTCGTCGAGGACCGAGTTGTTGTCGACGAGGAGCAGCTCGAGGTCGTCATGGCCCGAGCGGTCGGCCAGTGCCCGGTAGCAGGCGGCGAGGAGGGCCGGCTCGTCTCGGTAGGGGACGACGGCGCTCACCCGCCAGGAGCCCGTCGGCCGCCGGACGACGTGGTAGCCGCCGCCGACCAGCGGGTGGGCGACGACCTCCGCCTCGATGCCCCGGCGCCCGACGGCGTCCTCGAGCGCCCGGCGTCCCGCCGCCCCGGCCCCTGAGCCGGCACGGGCGTCGGCAGGGGAGCCGGGGGGCTCCCGCCGGTGGTAGAGGACCTCGGGGACGTGGACGATCTGGTCGGCGTGGAGACGCTCGGTCGCACGCAGCACGAGGTCGTAGGCCTCGGCCCCGTCGAGCCCGGCTCTGAGCCCCCCGAGCTGCGCGACGAGCCGCCGCCGGAGCGTCAGCAGGTGGCCCATGTAGTC
>JAKACF010000087.1 GCA_021821585.1 Actinomycetes bacterium | reverse complement strand
TCGGTGAGCTCGGCGAAGGGGAAGCCCCGGCGGAACAACAGCCGCATCGCCTCGAGGGAGATGGCCACCATCGTCCCCGTCTCGCGCACCAGCCTCCCGAGCTTGGTCTCCGGGCGGCGGGGGCGGCCGGCGCGGGGGCGGACGACCGTGCCGTCGGCCTCCGGGCCACCTGCTCGAGGCTGTGCGCTGACGACCATCGCTCAGGAAACGCCGCCGGCGGCGCGAACTTGCGCCGCCGTCTCGCGTTTCGCAGCCGCGCCCGCGTTTCGCGCACCCGGCCATGGGGTACAACGGGCCCGCGCGCCAGCGACTGGCGCAAGGGGTTACTCGGGGGTAATCTGAGCGCCCGAGTATCGGGAGGGGTGATATGTCCTCGTTGAGGGAGGGATCCAGGAGGCGTCACGACGACGTCGACCTGGAACGGGACCGAGCGCTCGTCGAACGTGCCCAGGCCGGCGACGAGCGCGCCTTCGAGGACCTCTACATCCGCTACCGCGACCGCCTCTACCGCTTCTGCCTGAGGCGGACCGGGTCCGCCTCCGAGGCCGAGGACCTCGTCCAGGAGGCGTTCGCCAGGGCATGGAAGGCGCTCCCCCGCTTCCAGGGGGAGCGGCGCTTCTACCCCTGGTTGAGCGTCATCGCCAACCACCTGTGCGCCGACCTCGCCCGCCGAGGGGGCCGCTGCACGCCCGTCGAGGAGTCGACGCTCGAGGTGATGGCGCCCTCGGTCGCCTCCGAGCAGGAGGCCTACGTCGACTCGGCCGGCGACGGCCAGCTGCTGGCGGCCGCCATGGGCCGCCTCTCGCCCCGCCACCGCGAGGTGCTCGAGCTGCGAGAGGGGCGCAACTGGAGCTACCAGCAGATCGCCGCCCACTCCGGCGTCGAGGTCTCGACCATCGAGACCCTGCTCTTCCGGGCACGGCGCTCGCTGCGGCGGGAGTTCCTCACCCTCACCGAGACCGGCCTGGCCGGCGTCCTCGCCTTCCCCTTCCTGCTCGTCCGGCGCGGCCTGAGGCGCCTCCGCCACCTGGTCGCCCACCCGGCGGGAGCCGAGCTCACCGCCGCCTCGGGCGTCTCGGGCACCGCCATCGCGAGCGGCGTGGCGGTGGTCCTCACGGCCGCCGCCCTCACGACCGGTGCCCTTCTCGGCACGCATCCGAGCGGGACGCTCAGCGCCGCCTCGGAGCACACCAGCCTTCCCCTGGCGACCGGCGCCTCCCCGGCGCCGACCGGGGCGCTCGCCGCCGGTTCCGGCCGGCTGGCACCGCGGGGGGGCGGCGGGACGACAGGGGGCGCGAGCGGCTCCTCCCCGGCGAGCGGCACCGCCTCGACCAAGGCCGGCCAGGCGGCCGGGGGCACCTCGGCCGGCGGCTCGGGCACCGGCGGCGTCCTCTCGGGCGTCGGCGGGACCGTGGGCGGCGTCGTCGGCTCGGCCGGCTCGACGGTCAACAAGCTCGTCGGCTCGGCCGGCTCGACGGTGAGCTCGGGCGTCTCCTCGGTCACCTCCGGGGTCTCCTCCACCGTCTCGGGTGTGTCGGGGACGGTCTCGGGTGTCTCCTCCGGGGTGTCGGGGACCGTCTCGAGCGTCTCCTCCGGCCTGTCGGGGACGGTCTCCAGCATCTCCTCGGGCGTCTCGAGCATCACCGGGAGCGGGCTCCCCTGAGGTGAGGGCCGGCCGGCCGCGCAAGATCGGGGCGGGGCCGGCGTTCTCCTCTGCGTGATGGATCTCGGACGTGTGAACGGGCACCCCGGCCCCGGCGATGTGCCCCCCGCCAAGGGAGAGGAGACGGGCCAGCTCGGAGCGGCGCCCGCCGAGCCGCCCGGCATCATCTCGCTGCGAGGCGTGACGAAGTCCTTCGGGAGCCACACCGTCCTCGACGACGTCTCCTTCGACGTCCCGAGAGGCAAGATCACGACGATCCTCGGCCCGTCTGGGACCGGCAAGTCCGTCCTCTTGAAGAACATCATCGGCCTGCTCCAGCCGGACGCCGGCCAGATCTGGGTCGACGGCGAGCCGATCGTCGGGATGCGCAGCGGCGAGCTCTACCGCATCCGCAAGAAGTTCGGCGTCCTGTTCCAGGACGGGGCGCTGTTCGGCTCGATGAACCTCTACGACAACATCGCCTTCCCCCTCCGCGAGCACACCCACAAGTCCGAGCGGGAGATCCGCCAGCTCGTCTTGATGAACGCCGAGCTCGTCGGCCTCCTCGACCACCTGAAGAAGCTGCCCGGCGAGGTCTCCGGCGGCATGAAGAAGCGGGCCGGCCTCGCCCGGGCGATGGTGACCGAGCCCGAGATCGTCCTGTTCGACGAGCCGGACTCGGGCCTCGACCCGGTGCGGGTCGCCTACCTCGACGAGCTCGTCCTCACCGCCCAGCGCGAGACGAGCGCCACGTTCTTCATCATCACCCACAACATCACCTCGGTCATGCGGGTGGCGGACTACCTCGGCGTGCTGTTCCGCTCCAAGCTCGTCGCCTTCGGGTCCAAGGCGCAGATGCGCTCGAGCACGAACCCGGTCATCTCCCAGTTCCTCGCCGGCCGCCCGAACGGGCCGATCGGCATGGACGAGATGGCGGACTCCGAGGACGCCGCCGTCCCCGGCGCCCCCGAGGCGGCGCCGCTCGGAGCCGAGCAGGCCTGAGACAGCCCGCTCCGGCGGCCGGCGGTAGCGTCGCGCCCGTGCCGGAGCTGGAGTGGGACGAGGGCCGCGGTGTCGACGCCGACGGCGGGGCCGACCAGTGCGTCGCCTCGGCCCAGGACCTCGTGCGCTGGGGCGAGACGCTCGCCGCCATCGCGAGGACGGGCCTCGGCTTCACCGAGAGCCTGTACGAGCGCGAGCGCTTCGAGGAGATCCTGGCCGTCGCCGGCGAGATCCGGGCGGCGGCCTCCACCCAGCTCGCCCTCGAGGGCCAGCCGGCGGGCTCGAGGGTCCCGGGTGACCTCGTCAACGAGTGGCTCCGCCAGGTCGGCTCGGGCGTTCCCGGCTACGTCACCCCGAAGATCGCCGTCGGGGCGGTCGTCGGCGACGAGGACGGGCGCATCCTGCTCGTCCAGCGGGCGGACTCGGGCGTCTGGCTGTACCCGACGGGATGGGCCGACGTCGGCTACTCGGCCGCCGAGGTGGCCGTGAAGGAGGTGCGGGAGGAGACCGGGATCAGCACCGAGCCCATGCGGCTCGTCATGGTGCTCGACGGGCTGAGGATCGGCATCACCCAGATCCCCCTCTACTCGCTCGTGTTCCAGCTGCGCCCGCTCGGCGGCCAGCTCGTCCCCCACCCCCTCGAGTGCAGCGACGTCGGCTGGTTCGCCGAGGACGAGCTGCCCTCCCCCCTGGCGGGCGCGGGAATGTGGAAGGACCACGCATTCCGGGCGATCCGGGGCGAGCCGGTCGACGTGCTCTTCGACCGGCCCCGCCAGCCCGTCTGGCGGCAGCCCGAGGAGGAGAGGGAGGAGCGGGCGGAATGAGCACCGTCTCGGTCGAGGTCGCCGCCGAGGTGACCGAGGAGCTCGTGGCCGACGTCGCCCGGCTGCTGCCACAGCTCTCCTCCAGCGCGCCGGCGCCGAGCGCGGCCGAGCTCGGCGAGGTCGTCGCCTCGGACGGCGCCGTCCTCTTCCTCGCCCGCGAGGCGCCGGGCGCCCCGGCGCTCGGCATGCTCACGCTCGTCACCTACCGCATCCCGACCGGCGTGCACGCCGTGATCGAGGACGTGGTGGTCGACCAGGCGGCCCGGGGAAGGGGCGTCGGCCAGGCCCTCATGCGCGCCGCCCTCGAGGAGGCCCACCGCCGGGGCTCGCGCCACGTCGACCTCACCTCCCGGCCGAGCCGGGAGGCGGCCAACCGGCTCTACCAACGGGTCGGCTTCGTGATCCGAGAGACGAACGTCTACCGGCACACAGAGCGATGAAGCTCCTCGACGACGAGGTCGTGCGGGGAGTGCGCCACCGGGGCCTCCTCCTCGACGTCGGCGGCCGCGCCGTCCCCGGGGCGCTGTGGAGCCCCCCGGAGCCGCCCGAGCCCGGCAGCCCGCTCGTCCTCATCGGCCACGGCGCCTCGGGCAGCCGCTACCAGGGCTACGTCCGGCGTCTCGGGCGGAGCCTGGCGGCGGAGTTCTCCATCGCGGCGGCCGCCATCGACGGCCCGGTGCACGGAGCGCGGCGGGAGGACGGCGGGAGGGACGGCCGGCGCGCCTTCCTCGACTTCGCCGCCATGTGGTCGAGCGACGCCCAGATGACCGACCGGATGGTGGAGGACTGGCGGGCCACCCTCGACGCCCTGCTCGACCTCCCGGGCGTCCGGGGCCCCGTCGGCTACTGGGGTCTCTCGATGGGCACGATCCTCGGGCTCCCCTTCGTCGCCGCCGACGAGCGGGTCGAGGCAGCCGTCCTCGGCCTCATGGGCGCGACGGGGCCGACCGCTGAGCGCATCATGAGCGACGCCGTGCGCGTCCGCTGCCCGGTCGCGTTCCTCGTCCAGTGGTCCGACGAGCTCTTCCCGAAAGAGACCGCCTTCGAGCTGTTCGAGGCGCTCGGCTCGCCCGACAAGACCCTGCATGCCAACCCCGGCCCGCACGGCGGGGTCCCCGACCGGGAGTTCGCCTGGAGCGCCCGCTACCTCGCCAGCCGCCTTTCCTGAGAGCCGCCCGGCGGCGACCGGCGCACTGCGGCACCTCGAATGTCGAATCGGAACCCGACCGCCATAGGATGGCCCCGTTGCGCGCACGGGCACGTGTGCCGTGGGACGGAGGAGGTCGCGGAGTCGTGGCAGAGAGCATCACGATCACGGACAACCGGAGCGGTGAGTCCATCGAGGTACCGATCGTCGACGGCGGCGTGTCGGCCGAGGAGTGGAGCAAGCTGCTGCCGGGGATCTGGTTCTACGACCCTGCCTTCATGACGACCGCCGCGGCCGAGAGCTCGATCACCTACATCGACGGCGACGCCGGCAAGCTCGAGTACCGCGGGTACCCGATCGAGCAGCTGGCCGAGCACTCCTCCTACCTCGAGGTCGCCTACCTGCTGCTGCACGGCGAGCTGCCGAACGCCGCCGAGCTCGAGCAGTGGACCCACGAGATCACGTACCACACCTTCATCCACGAGAACGTGCGCAAGCGCTTCCTCGAAGGCTTCCACTACGACGCCCACCCGATGGGCATCCTCGTCTCGGCCGTCGCCGCCCTGTCGACCTTCTACCCCGAGGCGAAGGACATCTTCGACCCGGAGATCCGCTACAAGCAGATCATCCGCCTCATCGCGAAGATGCCGACGCTGGCGGCCGCCGCCCACCGCTTCAGCGTCGGGATGCCCTTCGTCTACCCCGACAACTCCCTCAGCTTCGCCGCCAACTTCCTCTCGATGATGTGGAAGACGGCCGAGCCCCGCTTCGACGCCAACCCCGCCCTCGCCCGTGCCGTCGACGTGCTGTTCATCCTCCACGCCGACCACGAGCAGAACTGCTCGACGACGGCCATGCGGGTCGTCGGCTCCTCGCACGCGGACCCGTACTCGTCCTGCGCGGCGGCCGCCGCCGCCCTGTACGGGCCGCGCCACGGCGGCGCCAACGAGGCGGTGATCCGCATGCTGATCGAGATCGGCTCCATGGAGAACGTCCCCGACTTCATCAAGTCGGTGAAGGAGGGCCACGGCCGCCTGCAGGGCTTCGGGCACCGCGTCTACAAGAACTACGACCCGAGGGCGAAGATCGTCCGCAACGTCGCCTACGACGTCTTCGAGGTGACCGGCAAGAACCCGCTGCTCGACATCGCCCTCAAGCTCGAGGAAGCGGCGCTCGCCGACGACTACTTCGTCTCGCGCAAGCTCTACCCGAACGTCGACTTCTTCACCGGCCTCATCTACCAGGCGATGGGCTTCCCGATGGAGATGTTCCCGGTGCTCTTCGCCATCCCGCGCACCTCCGGCTGGCTCGCCCACTGGGTCGAGATGCTGGACCAGGAGACCAAGATCGCCCGCCCCCGCCAGCTCTACACGGGCACCGCCCGGCGGGACTACGTACCGCTCGAGAACCGCTGACCACCGGCGACCCGCCGGGAGACCGGCTCACGCATCCTCCGAGCTGGGGTCTCGACGACCCGCCGGCTGAGCCGCTCGGCCTCCTCGGCGAGTGGATGGAGCGCGCAGAGGCCGCCGGCGTGCTCTTCCCGACGTCGGTGACCCTGTCCACCGCATCCCCCCGTGGCGTGGTCTCGGCCCGGACCGTCTTGTTGAAGGGCTGGGACGAGCACCGGCTCGTCTTCGAGTCGGAGGACTACAGCCGCAAGGGGGTCGAGCTCGCCGCCAACCCGCATGCCGCCATCACCCTGTTCTGGCGCGAGGTCCACCGCCAGATCTGCGTGACCGGAGAGGCTCGCCCGCTCCCGAGGGCGACGAGCGACGAGATGTGGGCCCGCCGTGCACGGGCGAACCAGGCGGCCTCCATCGCCACCCGGGAGGGCGAGCCGATCGCCTCCCTCACCGAGGAGCAGGAGCTGTTCGCCGTCGCCGACGCCGTGGCGGCCGCACCGGGTCCGATCGCCCGCCCCGAGAGCTACCAGGCCTACGGCCTCGTGCCCTCGACCGTCGAGTTCTGGGAGGGCTCACAGACGCGGCTGCACCGCCGGGTCTTCTACGAGCGGGCGGGGGGCCTCGGGGCCGGGTCGGCGGCCGGATGGACCTGGCGGCGGATCCAGCCCTGAGCGCCTCCGGCGGACCCGGCAGCGGACGGCCACATCCAGAGCGCGCAGAGAGGCAGCCCTGGCGGTAAGGCTGCCTCTCCGCTCGATGGGGGGCAGGGGATGCCGGGCTCCACGACGTGGGGAGTCGAAGAACGCGCGTGCACCCCGGCGGCGATAGTACGCCTGGTGCCGCACAATGTCGACGTTCCCCGGGGAAGGATCGGCGCCGCAGACGGGCCGCTCACCCCGGGGGCGCGGCCTGAGCAGCCACGGCTCGCGCTGGCAGGGCGAACGGAGCGCCGCGACCCCTGGCGGCTCAGCCGGAGCGACGGCTCCGGGACCGGGCGACCTCGAAGCAAGCGACGGCAGCCGCCGTCGAGACGTTGAGCGAGGGGATCTCGCCGTGCAGCGGGATGTTCGCCACGACGTCGCACCGCCGGCGCGAGAGCGGCGAGAGGCCCCGGCCCTCCGCCCCGAGGACGAGGGCGACCGGATCGCCGGCGAAGTCGAGGTCGAACAGGGAGGTCTCACCGTGCTCGTCGAGCCCGACGGTCCGCACGCCGAGACGCTCGAGGTCCTGCAGGGCGCTCGGGATCCCGGGGACGAGAGCGATCCGCAGGTGCTCGACGGCGCCGGCGGCGGCCTTGGTGACGGCGGCGGTGACGTGCACCGCCCGGTGACGGGGCAGCACGGCGCCGGTCGCCCCGGCGCACTCGGCACTCCTCAGGATCGCCCCGAGGTTGTGCGGGTCGGTCACGCCGTCCACGACGACGAGGAAGGGCGCGGGGCCGGTCTTGTCGCCCTCCCCCTCCTTGCGGGCGAGGGCGAGCTCCTCGAGGTCGTGCGAGGCGAGCGGCTCGGCGAAGGCGACGACGCCCTGGGGGGTCTCCGTCCGCTGGACGCTCTCGAGGCGCCGGGGCGAGACCATGCGGACCGGGACGTGCCCCTTGCGGGCGAGGTTGTCGATCTCACCGAGGATGGGCGAGGGGTCGTTCCCCTCGATCAGCCAGATCTCGCTCACCGCCCTCTTCCCGGCGGCCAGCAGCTCGCGGACGGCCTGCCGGCCCTCCACCTGCTCGCCACCCACGGTGTTGGTCGAGCGGCGCGCACCGCCTGACGGGCCCCGATCCGGTCGCCGGGCACCGGGAGGGCTCGGGTTCCAGAGGTTCCTCCCGGTCGTGGCGGCCCGTCCGAGCGAGCGGGGCTCCTCGGCGCTCCCCGTCTCTTCCTGGTCGCTGGGCTCCGGCTCGACGTAGCGGCGCACGCCGCCCGAGGCCTGCCCGCGCCCGGACCACCCCTCTCTCTCCCGCCGCGGGCCGTAGCCGCCCTCGCGGCGTTGTCCGTACCCGCCGCCTTCGCGGCGTTGGCCGTATCCACCCTCGCGGCGTTGTCCGTACCCGCCGCCCTCGCGACGCGGGCCATACCCGCCGCCTTCGCGCCGCTGGCCGGACCCGCCGCCCTCGCGACGCGGGCCATACCCGCCGCCTTCGCGCCGCTGGCCGGACCCGCCGCCCTCGCGACGCGGGCCATACCCGCCGCCCTCGCGGCGCTGTCCGTACCCGCCGCCCTCGCGGCGCTGTCCGTACCCGCCGCCTTCGCGGCGCTGGCCGTAGCCGCCACCTTCGCGGCGCTGTCCGTACCCGCCGCCTTCGCGGCGCTGGCCGTACCCACCCTCGCGGCGCTGGCCGTAGCCGCCGCCTTCGCGGCGCTGTCCGTACCCGCCGCCTTCGCGGCGCTGGCCGTATCCACCCTCGCGGCCCTGGCCGTAGCCGCCGCCACCCTCGCGGCGTTGTCCACCGTACCCGCCGCCCTCGCGGCGCTGGCCGTAGCCACCCTGGCGTCCGGGAGCACCGCCCTCGCCTCCGGTCCTGCGCGGGCGGTCGCCGTAGCCGCCGCGGTCGCCTCCGCTCGTCCTACCGGTACCGCGCTCCCGGTCGGGGCGCGCACCGCCCCGGTCGTCGCGCCCTTCCCGGTCGCGCCGGCGCTCGTCGTCGCCAGTGGCGCTCATCTCATACCTCCTCGACGGAAGCCACTGCCCAACAGGCGATGCCCTCGACTCGTCCGAGCGATCCGAGCTTCTCGGGCCTGGTCGCCTTGACGTGCACGGGGCCACCGGCTGCCGCCGTCAGCTTCGTGATCATCTCATCCCGCGCCACGACGATGCGTGGGCGCTCCGCGATCACGGTGCAGTCTGCGTTCACGAAGCGGTAGCCAGCCGCACGCACACGGGCAGCGGCTTCGGCGAGAAGCACCAGGCTATCGGCTCCGCGCCACCGCTCGTCCGTGTCGGGGAAGTGCTGACCGATGTCGCCGATTCCCGCGGCGCCGAGCATGGCGTCGCAGACGGCATGGGCGACGACGTCGGCGTCGCTGTGACCCTCGAGCCCGGGCTCACCGACGAAGTGGACACCGCCGAGGACGAGGGGCCGTCCCGGATCGGTCGAGAAGGGGTGGACGTCGATCCCGATGCCGCTGCGGGTGGTCACGGCTCGCTCCCGGGACGGGCCGTCACGGTGCCGGCGCCGTCGCCGGCACCAGCCGAGGAGAGCTGGCCGTGCCACCACGACACGAGGGCGAGGTCGGAGGCGGAGGTGAGCTTCACGTTCGCCTCCTCCCCCGGCACGACGACCACGCGCCCGCCGCGTCGTTCGACGAGTCCGGCATCGTCGGTCGCCTCCGGATCGCCGGCGTGCGCCGCCCGCAACGCCGCTGCCTCGAAGGCCTGGGGTGTCTGGACCCGCACGAGGGCGGACCGGTCCAGGGTCTCGACCACCTCGGAGCCGGCGACCCGCTTCACCGTGTCGGTGAGGGCGAGAACCGGGATGGCGCCGTCCGCTCCGGCGCGCACCGCCCCCACGACCCTCTCGCACAGCGACGGCGAGGCGAGCGGGCGGGCGGCGTCGTGGACGACGACGATGCGACAGTGGGAGGGGACCGCCTCGAGCCCGGCCCGGACCGAGCCGGCCCGGCTCTCCCGCCCGCAGGCAACCTTGAGCTCGCTCGTCGCCGCCTCCGGGCGCAGACCGAGGGCGTCGAGGGCGTCGGGACGCCCGGCGAGATCGGGTGGCAGCACGACGACGATGCCGTCGCTCGCAGGCGCAACGGCGGCGACGGCGTGCTCGAGGACGCTTCGGGTGCCGACGACGGCGAACTGCTTTCGCCCGCCGAAGCGGGTCCCCTGGCCGGCCGCCACGACGACGGCCCACACGGAGTCCGGCACGCGGCCCCCCGGGCCTAGGGCAGCGCCGAGTTGAGGCGCTCCTCGGCTTCCTCTTCGCTCACGCCGATGGCGAAGGTGAGCTCCGAGACGAGGATCTGTCGCGCCCGGGTCAGCATCCGCTTCTCGCCGGCCGACAGGCCCTTGTCCTTGTCACGGATGGAGAGGTTCCGCACGACCTCGGCGACCTGGTAGATGTCGCCGGACTTGAGCTTCTCCACGTGGTTCTTGTAGCGCCGCGACCAGTTGGTGGGCATCCGCGCCTCCTTCTTGCGAAGGACGGCGAAGACCTCCTCGACCTCCTCGTCGTTGATGACCTCGCGCAGTCCCACCTCGGAGGTGTTGTCGGCGGGGACCATGAGCGTGAGGTCGCCGTACGCGAGGCGCAGCACGAGGTACTCACGCTTCTCACCGAAGTGCTCGCGGACCTCGCGACGCTCTACGACCGCGGCCCCATGATGTGGATAGACGACCTTGTCCCCGACGTCGAACAAATTCAGAACTCCTCAACAGACGTGGCAGAAGAAGGCATCCGATCGACGGCCGCGAGCTCGCGTGCGCAGGATGTTCCTCTGGCGCCGCTCCGGCGGCACCTGTG
>JAKACF010000086.1 GCA_021821585.1 Actinomycetes bacterium | reverse complement strand
ACGCCGTCGACAAGGTGCTCGGGTGGGCGATCCTGCAGGCCGTCAGCGGTGACCTGGCGCTTCCCCTCGAGGAGGTCGGGCTGGTCGTGAGCGGCAGGACGTCCTTCGAGATCGTCCAGAAGGCGTTGGCGGCCGGCATCCCGGTGGTGGCCGGCGTCTCGGCGGCGAGCAGCCTCGCCGTCCGCCTCGCCGACGAGCGGGGCATCACCCTGCTCGGCTTCGTCCGCGACGGCCGCGGCATCGTCTACTCCCACCCCGAGCGCCTCGAGCTCGCCGGGGGCTGACCGGGCGTCTCTCAGCGCAGGGCGGCGCCGGTGACGGCCTCCCCGGTGGCGGGAGCAGGCTCCCCGGCGGCCGTGCGTGGCCAGCGGACGACGCCGAGGGCCACGATCGCCGAGAGGGCCATGAGCCCGGCCGCGATCCCGAGCGAGAGGTCGAGGCCGTGGGTGAAGGCCCCGTAGGCGGCCTGGGTGACCCGGTTCACGGCCTGGACGAGCGCCTTGTTGTTGGCGAGGCTCTTCGCCTGGGCCGAGATCGTCCCGGTCGTGACGGCGGTGATGATGAGCCCCTTGAACTTGACGGCCGGGAGGATGCAGTGGCCGTGCGAGGAGAGGAGGCAGAGGTGGTTCAGGCGCTGGGCGAGGCGCACGGTGAGCTCGCCGTTCACGACCGAGCCGAGGACGGCCACTCCGGCGACGGCGCCGAGCTCGCGGCTCGTGTTGGTCGCCGACGCCGCCATGCCCGAGTGCTCGGGCGGGATGGCGCTCAGCGCCGCCGAGGTCACCGGCACGATGGCGCAACCGAAGCCGAGGCCGGCGAGGGGGAGGGTCCACCCGAGGGTGGAGAGCCCGCTCGTCGGAGACAGGTAGATCGCCGTGAGGACGATGCCGGCGACGCCGAGAAGGCAGCCGACCGTCATCGGCACCCGAGGGCCCATCTCGGCCACCCAGCGGCCGGCGAGGGCGCTCGAGAGGACCATGGCGGCGGCCATCGGGAGGAAGTCGAGCGCCACCTGGTAGCCCGACTGGTTGCCGACGAGCTCGAGGTACATGGCGACGAAGAAGAAGATCGAGAAGACGCCGAAGTAGGTGGCGAACGCGACGAAGGTCGAGCCGGCGAAGTTGCCCCGGCGGAAGAAGCGGACGTCGAGGATCGGGTTCTCGGCCCGGCGCTCGACCCCGACGAAGGCGACGAGGGCGATCCCGGCGACCACGAACAGCGTGATCACCCACCAGGCGTGGTAGCCGGCCGACTCGCCCGCGATGATGGCGAAGGTGCAGGCGGCGAGCGCCCCCGCCCCGAGGACGAA
The DNA here is from genome assembly GCA_021821585.1 of Actinomycetes bacterium. Classification (GTDB taxonomy): domain Bacteria; phylum Actinomycetota; class Acidimicrobiia; order Acidimicrobiales; family Bog-793; genus JAKACF01. The sequence goes on along the minus strand of JAKACF010000086.1, from coordinate 9,381 downwards.
GCCGCCGAAGTCGAAGCGGCGCCCGACCTGCGGGTCGGCGTTCTCCGGCAGGACGATCGCCGCCCCGACGAGGGCGAGCAGGCCGAAGAAGAGGTTGAACCAGAAGACCGCCCGCCAGCTCCAGACCCCGACGAGGGCGCCGCCGATGACCGGTCCTGCCGCCAGGGCGAGCCCCGAGACCGCAGCCCAGACGCCGAGGGCCTGGGCGCGCTCGCGCCGGTCGGTGTAGAGGTGCCGGATCATCGAGAGGGTGCCGGGCTCGGAGGCCGCCGCCCCGAGCCCCATGATCGCCCGGGCGGCCCACAGCACCGGGACGTTCGGAGCGAGGGCGCCGAGGACGGAGCCCGCGCAGAAGACGGCGACGCCCGTCAGCATCACCTTCTTGCGGCCGAGCAGGTCGCTCACCGTTCCCGCCGGCAGCATGAGGCTGGCGAAGACCAGCGCGTAGGCGCTCACCACCCACTGCAGCCCGCTCACGCCGGTGTGGAGCGTCGACTGGATGTTGGAGAGCGTGACGCTCACGATCGTGTTGTCGAGGAAGGTGAGGAACAGCACGAGCGAGAGGGTGGCGAGGCTGAGGCGGGGCCTCGAGGCGCCCGCCGTGGCGGAAAGGCTCGTCGTGCTCATCGGGTCCCCACAGAGCCGGTCACGGTTCCTCCTCCCTCCGGCGTCCGCCCGTCGTGGTCCAGCGTCGCTGTCTCGTTCTTACCCAGTGGACAATTCTCGCACCTCAGCCTCGCGCAGACAGACGATAGGCGGGTGGTTCTCGGTCGCCGCCGGCCGCCCGCACCCGCAGGGGAGCCGGGCCCCACAAAGAAACAGGGCCCGCCGATGGCGGGCCCTGTTTGGAGCTGCGAGCGGGCGGGGGTCGCTTCGCAGCTGACGCAATGGCAGCCACGTCGTTGTTGGGGGGCTGGCTTCTCGTGACGCAGGAGCGACACGGACGACGTGGTGACGCCATTACGCGGTCTCGGCCGGCCGGACCGGCGATCTGCGTCCGACCTGAGGAGGCGAGTGTTGAGCCCGACCGGCCTCGATTGGTTGTCAATGCGGGGAAGGGGGCTCCCCGCTGGCAGGTGGAGTACCCCCTCACGTGGCGCCCAAACACAATTTCCGGATCTTTTTTTGTGGCCGGTGCACGACCTCCTCGGGTAGGCGGGAGAGGGCCGGGGCCTCGGCGCCCCCGCTTTTGTAGGATGCTGCCGTGACCTGGCGCAACGGGGTGTCGGGAGCCGCCTGGCACCTGTCCGGGGGGACCCAGGGCCGGCAGTGGAGGCGATAGCCGAGAGGCGCCAGCTGTGCGGAGACGGTCGGGACCGGGGGCAGGGGTGACCATCGAGAGCCAGCTGGCGGAGAGGACGCTCGTCCTCGTCGAGGACGACCGGGAGGACGCCGTCCTCGTCCAGGCGCTCCTCGAGGAAGCCGCCGAGATGGGCGAGGAGACGGGTCTCGAGCGCGTCGTCTGGGCTCCGACCCTCGAGGAGGCGATCCCGCACCTCGAGGCCCAGCCCGCCTGCGTGCTGCTCGACCTCCGCCTCCCGGACGCGACCGGCGTGAAGGCGCTCCGGCGGGTCGTCGAGGCCGCCCCGGAGGCAGCCGTCGTGGTGCTGACCGGCCTCGACGCCGAGGAGAGCGGCCTCGCCGCCATCGCAGGGGGTGCGCAGGACTACCTCGTGAAGGGGGTGGCCGACGGACTGCTCATCGCCCGGTCGATCCGGTACGCGACCGAGCGCAAGCGGGCGGCGAACGTCGCCCGCCGCCTGCGGGAGGCGGAGATCCGCACCCAGGAGAACGTCCGCCTCGAGCGCGGCCTGTTGCCCCGCCCGCTGCTGCGCAGCGACGCCATCCAGTGCATGACGCTCTACCGGCCTGGAGGCGACCAGGCACTGCTCGGCGGCGACTTCTTCGACGTCGTGGAGCTCGACGACGGCTCCGTCCGGGCGATGATCGGCGACGTCTCCGGCCACGGGCCCGACGAGGCGGCCCTCGGCGTCCGGCTGAGGGTCGCCTGGCGGACCCTCGTCCTCGCCGGCGTGCCGCCGGAGCACACCTTCGAGACGCTGCAGGACCTCTTCACGAGCGAGCGCCCGAGTGGCGAGATCTTCGTCACCGTCTGCGACCTCGCCGTGAACCCGGAGCGTGACGGGATGCGCCTCCTGCTGGCGGGCCATCCGGCACCGATCGTCGTGAACGGGGGGACGACCCTCTCCTTCGACGGTCAGGCCGGCCCGCCGCTCGGGGTCGTCGAGGGGGCCAGCTGGCCGCCGAACGAGGTGAGGCTGGAGCCCGGATGGGCCCTCGTGCTGTACACCGACGGGCTCGTCGAGAACGTCGAGGTGAAGGCGCCCGACGGGACGACCCAGCGTCTCGGCACCGACGGGCTCGTCGAGCTCGTCCGCCAGGCCGTGTTCCGCGGCCACACGATCGAGCGCATCGTCCAGGAGACGCTCGCCACCCTGCAGACGACCCGCCCGGGGATGCTCACCGACGACGTCGCCATCGTCGCCCTGTCCGCCCACGGCGGGCCGGCGGGGCGCTAGAAGGGTCGGCGATGGGCGGCGCGACGGCTCCGGGCAGATGGTACGAGCGGCTCTCGCTCAGTCGCAGGGTGGCCCTTCTCGTCGTGCTGGCCGGCGTCATCCTGCTCTCGAGCGTCGTCGTGAGCGCCTTCGCGGTCATCAACCTCAACAACTCGGTGCGCAACCAGGTCGACCGCCTGGATCCCGCCGAGGTCGCCGCCATCTCCCTCTCGAACGCGCTCGTGAACGAGGAGACCGGGACCCGGGGCTACATCCTCACGGGCGACACGAGGTTCCTCGCGCCCTACGAGCTCGGCGTGGCGGAGGCGACGAACTCGCTCTCGCGCCTGCGCCGCCTGCTCGCCTACGACCGCGGACTGTCGGCCGACGTCGCGAGGGTGGCCGCGGCGGCGAGCGCCTGGCGTCTCCAGTTCGCCGCTCCCACCTTGAGGCTCGTCGCGAGCGGCAGCCCGGCGGCGAGGAGCAGCGGGACCACGGCCCGGGGCACGCAGCTCTTCGACGCCTTCCGGGGCGCGATGGGCCGCCTCGAGCTGGACCTGTCGCGCGCACACGCCGGGGCCGACGCCAGGCTCACGACCGCCGACCACGAGCTGATCGCGCTCCTCGGCCTCTGCCTGCTCGCCCTGCTGGCCGTGTTCGAGGTGACCTGGCTCCTCATCCGCCGCTGGATCGCGAGCCCGATCGTCGAGCTGGCCGGCGAGGTGAGGCAGGTCTCCTCGGGGGACTTCTCCCACGCCGTCTCCGCCGGCGGCTCGCCGGAGGTCCGCTCCCTCGCCCGGGACGTCGACGCCATGCGGGCGCGCATCGTCTCGGACCTCTCCGAGGTGGCGGCGGCCCATCGCGCCCTCGCCGACCAGCAGGGCGCGCTCGAGCGCTCCAACAGGGACCTCGAGAGCTTCGCCTACGTGGCCTCCCACGCCCTCCAGGAGCCGCTCCGCAAGATGGCGAGCTTCTCCGAGCTCGTCGTCCGGCGCTACGGCGCCCAGCTCGACGACCGCGGCAGGGAGTTCCTCGGGTTCATCGCGGACGGGGCCCGCCGCATGCAACGCCTCATCAACGACGTCCTCGAGGTGTCCCGCGTCGGCCGCTCGGGCCGCCCGCTCGAGGCGGTCGACCTGAACGACGCCTTCCAGATGGCACGGGCCAACCTCGCCGCCACCGTCGAGGCGACCGGGGCGGTCGTGAGCACGGAGGGGTTGCCGACGGTCCGCGGCGACCTCGCCCTTTTGGCGTCGCTGTTCCAGAACCTCGTCGGGAACTCCCTCAAGTTCCGCTCGGCCGAGCCGCCCCGCGTGGCGGTCTCGGCTGAGCTCGGCGACGACGGGGAGTGGCAGATCGCCGTCGAGGACAACGGCATCGGCATCGACCCGGAGTTCTCCGAGCGCATCTTCGTGCTGTTCCAGCGCCTCCACGCACGCTCGGAGTACCCGGGGACCGGCATCGGCCTCGCGCTCTGCCAGCGCATCGTCGAGCACCACGGCGGCCGCATCTGGCTCGACACGGCCCACCGCCCCGGGACGAGGATCGTCTTCACCCTCCCGCCGGTCCCGGCGGCTCCGGCCGAGGCGGTGCCGACCGACGATCCCGTCGGCCAGCCGGTCGGCTGACCTCGGCCGTCACTTCCGAGGACGCCGGCCAGCCGGCACCGCGGCTGACACGACCGGGGTTTGCCCCGCCACCCGCCCGGGTAGCTCACTTCGAGCGATGTGCCTGTTGGAAGTGGCCGGCTGCGAGCCGGCCGAGGTTCGTGGACGCCTGGGGTCTGATCGGCGGGTGACGAGGTGAGCGAGACGCGGCGCGCCATGCGCATCGCGGAGCGCGAGCTCGCCCGTGGCCCGGTCTCGATGGCAGAGACGCGCCGGTGGCTGCAGTCCGTCGTCACCTCGTTCGGGCTCGGTCGCGGCGCTGCCGAGGACGTGCTCCTCGTGGCGAGCGAGCTGCTCTCCAACGCCTTCCTGCACGCGGCGGGCCCCTACTCGGTGAGCGCGGAGATGGAGCGTGACCGCCTGCGGGTCGGGGTGCGGGACCGCTCGACGACGCTCCCGGTGCTGAAGGACTTCGAGGAGCTCGCCGCCACCGGCCGGGGCCTTCGCATCGTCGCCGCCACGGCCCTGGGCTGGGGCGCCGACCCCCTTCCCGACGGCAAGGTCGTCTGGGCGGACCTGGCGCTGCCGGACACCGCCGAGGCGGCCGGTGACGACGACCGGCTGCCGGGTCCTGCGAGGTCCGGCGGGTGGTCGAGCAGGTCGGGTGGCGACAGCGGGACGTCCCCCAACCTCTCGGCGCCCCCGCGCGCCCGCGCCGGCCAGCACACCGCCGCCCGGACCGGGCGCGACGCCGCCCTGGCGGCGACGGCGCCGCCGCTGGGTCGCGTCGTCTTCCGCGAGGTGCCGGTCGGCGACTTCCTCGCCATGCGGGCGCGGATCGAGGCGGCGCTCCGGGAGAGCACGCTCATCGTCCTCGGCGGCGAGCGCGAGGACGTGCCCGGAGAGTTGCTCACCCTCGCCGAACAGGCGACGACGCGCTTTCGCGAGGTGGCGAGGGCGGAGGCGAGCGCCTCACCGGAGCCCTGTGCGGTGGGGGAGGACGGCCTTCACGGGGACTTCGCCGTCGACTACCCGCTTGCCGCCGCCGGCCAGCTCGAGGCGTTCGCCGAGGTGGTACGGAGCTTGAACCGCTGGTGCGAGTCGAGCCACCTGCTGGTCGCTCCGCTCAGCGAGGAGATGCTCCGCCTCCACCGGTGGTCGGTCCGCGAGGCGGTACGCCAGCTGCGCCTCGGCGACGAGCCGGCCGTCTACGCACCGGCCTGAACGGTCGCCTCCTCAGGTCTCGGCAGCCTGGTAGGCCTCGTGCAGCCGGGCGAGGCACTTGGAGAGCAGCCGTGAGACGTGCATCTGGCTGATGCCGAGCTGCTGGGCGATCTCGGACTGGGTGAGGTCGTCCTCGAAGCGGAGCTTCAAGATGAGCCGCTCGCGTGCGGGGAGCCGGGCGAGGTACGGCTCGAGCAGGAGGCGGCGCTCGGAGTTGGCGAACTCGCTGTCCTCGCCTCCGAGGTGGCTGCCGAGGGTGTCGTCGTCGTCGCTCGGGGCATCGAGCGAGGTGGCCCGGTAGGCCTGCCCTGCCTCCAGGGCCTCGAGGACGTCCTCCTCGGAGGCCGAGGTCACCTGGGCGAGCTCCTGGATGGTGGGGGAGCGCCCGAGGCTCTGGGAGAGGTCGCTGATGGCCTGGCCGAGATGCAGGTAGAGCTCCTGGATGCGCCGGGGCGCCCGCACGGACCAGCCGCGGTCACGGAAGTGCCGCTTCAGCTCGCCGATGATGGTGGTCGTGGCGTAGCTCGTGAACTCGACGCCACGCTCGGGATCGAAGCGGTCGACCGCCTTGATGAGGGCGAGCGAGCTCACCTGGTACAGGTCGTCGAGCGGCTCACCGCGGTTGGCGAAGTGGCGGGCGAGGCGGTCGGCGAGCCAGAGGTGAGCCTCGATCAGCTCGTCGCGCAGCTCCCGGTTCCCGGCCGCGTACGCCTCGAACTTCTCCCGCAGCTCCGCGACCTGGGTGGCGTTCTCGGCGTTGCTCACGCGTCCTGGGTGCTCCGTTGCTTGCGCAGCCAGGCCCGCCGGCTGCCGTCGTGGTTCTCGGCGCCGTGTGCGTCGACGAGGGCGTCGAGGATCCGGCCCGAGAGGTCGCTCGACAGGACGGCCTCTCCTCCCTCGGGCGCTGCGATGCCGGTCGCCTCGCCGGCGCCGACGGCGCGGCCCTCCACCGTGAGGGCGTCGCCCTCGAGGGCGTAGAGGAGGTCGAGGCGGGCCGCCGGTGGTCCCTCGACGAGGGTCAGGCACAGCTCGTCGATCGCGAGGCGCAGGTCGGCGATCTCGTCGTAGGTGAAGGCCCACCGCGAGGCGATGGCGGCTCCCGTGGTGCGGGCGAGGGCGAGCCACTCGACCGAGGCGGGGATGGACAGCTCGACGCGGGTCGTCTCGGGCTCGGGCGTCATCCGGCCACCGCCGCGTCGACGGTGTCGAAGATCGGGAAGACCTCGACGAGCCCGGTGATCTCGAGGACCTTCATGACGCTGCGGCCGGTGACGACGAGCCGGAGGTCGCCGCCGCTCTCCCGGAAGCGCTTCAGCCCGCTCACGAGGACGCCGAGGGCGGTGGAGTCGAGGAAGGTCACCTGGCCGAGGTCCACCACGGCCGTCTGGTGACCGCTCTGGGAGAGGGCAAGGAGGCGGTCCCGCAACTCCGGCGCGGTGGAGACGTCGATCTCGCCGCGGATGGACAGGACAGGGGGCGCTCCGCCCTCGGTGTGCTCGACGATCTCGAACACGTCTTCCATTGGCTGCCACTCCTCCTCGCGCGAGCCCGAAGCTGCGCACGCGTCGCCTTTGCAGCGGTCCTCGCGCCGTCGCTTCCCTGAGACGGTAACGGGAGCGACGACAGCAGGGCGCGCCCCGTTGCCTGTCGCGCCTTGCGGGGTATCTACCCAGCCGAGCAGCGGAGTATCCGGCCGCCCCGGGCTCGTTCGCGCCCGTGGGCGGGCGGCCGACGACATGACAGGGAGGCGCCACGTGGCTGCTGATCACACCAGGCCGGACCTCGCGACCGAGGACGCCGAGCAGGCCGACGCCGAGGCCGAGCACACCCCGGACCGCCCTCCGACCCCGGAGGAGGAAGAGGCTGCGGAGCAAGGAGAGCTCGCGGAGGATGTGGCCGAGCACTACAAGGAGGCGATCGAGACCGGAGCCGAGGTGAAGGGCGAGGGCGAGATCGCCTGAACCCGTGGGCTCGGCTCACGCGAGACAGCCCCGCCACAGGCGGGGCTGTCTCGCGTCGGAAGGTGTCGGCGCCGACAGCGCCGTGCCGCCCGCCGGGCTCAGCCGGTGGGCGGGGTCAGGCCGGCTACCAGTGGTACCAGCGCCGCTCTGCGCCGGAGACGAAGAAACCGATCAGCCAGACGAGGAAGGCGATGACGGCGATGATCCACAGCACGTGGATGGCGAAGCCGAGCCCTCCGAGGATCAGCACGAGTAGCAGAACCCCCAAGATGAGACCCATTCGCAATCCCTTCTTTCCGGTCGGGCGCCGTTGCCCGTCGTAGGGATGACTTACCCCCTCGGGGAAAGCGGCCAACCTCTCCTGAGGCGACGCCCGGCCCGGCGGTGCTGCAAAGATGCGGTCAGCCATGTCCGTGCTCCTGGTCGTCGTGGGTCTTCTCGTCGTCGCCGCCACGGCGGGCAGCCTCGCGGCGACCTATGTGATACCGAGGGGGAACTCGCTCGGACTGAAGCTCGCCTTTCTCGTCACGAGGGCAGTCCGCTTCGTCGTGGTGACGGCGGCCCGGCCGCTGCGGGACTTCCCCCGAAAGGACGCCGTGCTCGCGGTGATCGCCCCGATGGCGCTCGTCGGTCAGCTCATCATGTTCCTCGCCCTGTTCATGCTCGGCTACGCCATCGCCCTGTCGCCCTTCGCCTCGTCGTTCGGGGCGGCGCTCGAGCTCTCGGCCTCGCAGGTCTTCTCAGCCGGCCTCGCCCACCTGCGGGTGCAGGGCAACGGACCGCTCGAGGTGCTGGCGGCGGTCACCGGTGCCGTCGCCATCGCCCTGCAGATCGGCTACCTGCCGGCGATCTACCAGGCCTTCAATCGCCGCGAGGCGCTCGTCAGCCTGATGGAGAGCAGGTCGGGCGTGCCGGCATGGGGGCCCGAGCTCCTCGTCCGTCACCAGCTGATCGCCAGCTTCTCGAGCCTCGGCAGCCTCTATCGCGACTGGGAGATGTGGTCGGCCGACCTCGCCGAGAGCCACGTCAGCTATCCGATCCTGTTGTTCTTCCGCTCGCCCGAGCCGGGATACTCCTTCGTCCTCGCTCTCCTGGCGGTGCTCGACGCCGCCGCACTGCAGCTCTCGCTCCTGCCCTCGAGCGCGCCGAGCGAGGCCCGCTTCTGTCTGCGCATGGGCTTCACGGCCCTCCGCCGGATCGGCGCGACGCTCGGCTGGCAGTACGACCCGGACCCGAAGCCCGAGGACGACATCGAGCTCACCTTCGAGGAGTTCGCCTACGCGGCGGATCTGCTGGCCAACGCCGGCATCGCGCTCGAGCGCACGCCGGAGGACGCCTGGCCGCACTTTCGCGGCTGGAGGGTCAACTACGAGTCGCTCGCCTACCGGCTGGCGGACCGGGTCGTGGCGCCGAGGGCCCCGTGGTCGGGGGCGCGGGGCGACCTCGCCCCCGGCATCACGATGCCGGACCGCCCGCCCCACCGTCTCCCCGGCGGCAAGGTCATCGACGCCGGGCGTCTGCGCCCGCCGGAGGAGTGAGCGCCGCCCGGCCGCCGCTCGTGTCCAGGTGGTCGAGGATGCCCGCACAGGCCCGCTCGATGATGTCGAGACTCCGGTCGAACTCCTCGTGCGAGCCACCGTAGGGATCGGGCACGTCGAGGGTGCCGTGGGAGGCCGGGTCGAACTGGCGGGCCGGCACCACGCGCGTGGCGAGCTCCTCGCCCGCCTCGATCGAGAGGAGGCGGAGCCCCGAGCGGTCGAGCGCGACGACGAGATCCCGGGCGGCGATCCAGGACGGGTCGAACTGGCGGGCGAGGTGGCCCGTGCCGTCGTAGCCGCGCGCGGCGAGGGCGTAGAGGGCGCCCGGGTCGGTGCTCTCTCCTGCCCGGGCGCCGTTCGTCCCGGCGCTGTCCACCTCGAGAAGGTGGCCGACCCCCCTCTCTGTGGCCAGCTTCGACAAGACGGCGACCGCCATCGGAGATCGGCAGACATCGCTGCAGCCGACGAAGCAGATCCGGTAGCGGTCCGCCCGAGTGCCGTCGTCGCTCATGTGAGGGTCCCTACCCACTCG
>JAKACF010000085.1 GCA_021821585.1 Actinomycetes bacterium | reverse complement strand
CGAGGCCCTTCAACAGATCAGGCAGGTGCTCGCCCAGGCGCACGGCGACCTGGAACTCGTCGATCACGAGGACCGCCGGACGGTGCTCGGCCTCGTCCGCCAGCAACTGGTACACGTCGCTCAACACGCCGTCCACCTCTGTCGGCAGGAGGCTGGCGTCGAAGCCGAAGCGGGGGTTCCCGCCAGGGTCGAAACTGACCGACGGCGTGACTCTCAGGCGGCGCAGGAACTCGGGCACCGCCTGGCGGGCCCGGGCCCAGCGGGCACCGGGCATCGTGTAGGCCGCCGCCGTGAGCAGTGCCGCGAACCGGGCGGGGCTCGTCGCACGCTGCAGGTTCACCTCCACCACCGCAGGCGACGGCCGCCATCTCCTCGCCCGGGCGCCGGCAGCTCGCAGCAGGGAGGTCTTTCCGTAGCGCCGCGGCGAGATGAGCACGACATTGATCCCGTCGCGCATCCTTGCGAGCAGCGTCGACAGCTCCCTGCTGCGTCCGGTGAATTGCTCGCCCTCGACCGGGGTTCCGTAGTGGTACGGGTTGGCTGTCCCCACGGATAACAGTATACCGATGGGCGTGATGCCGATTAGCGTTGTGCCTCCCAGCACACTGCGCACCGACGGGTGTCGCCGCCGTCTTCGTTCCTCGCCGACTTTCCCCGACCGCCCGAGCCGGACGCCGCCAAGGACACGTCCGCTGAGCTGACCGCGATGACCCCGCTAGGACGCGACGTATGCCTCGGCGCAGTGGACCCCCGTGGGTCTGACAACAGCGGCGTGCCCGACCCCAGCCTCGACGACGAGGCGGCCACCGGCGCGCAGGAGTTCCCCACGGCCGTTTCGGTCGAACACGATCGCGCCCTCGAGGCAGCACAGGATCTTCCGGGAGGGACGCGCGCGGCGGGAGTAGGCGTCGCCGGGTCCGTTCTGCGGTCTGCATCTCCGCCAGGAAGCGTTCTTTCACCACGGCCCGACCCTCACGGCCGACCCGTCTCGGGCCCGCCGTCGCGTGGGCGCGACAACGCCCGGCGTCCTGCGAGGGGATGGAACGCCGGGCGCTGCCAGAGGGCACATTAGGTGAACGTCACGGCCTTCGCTGGAGGACGGGGCGAGAGCCGCCGATCGGGCCGGTTCGCGCCCTCGGCGGCGGACCGGCGCCACTGTCGATCGGTGCCCGTCCGGCGAACAGGTGAACGGGTCGGGAGCCTCGGCGAAGGGCCGAGGGCGACGAGAGGCGGGCTGCGACGCTCAGTCGTCGGCGGCGGCCGGAGGCGACGCCACCTCCATCGCGGGTAGACGCGCCGGTGCGCGGACCAGGAAGAAGAGCGTCCCCGCGAAGGCGCAGGCGAGGAGGACGTAGGGGACGACGTCGGTGGTGGCCTGTGCGAGCGCCCCGCTCCCGGCGGACGCGATCGCCTGGCCGCCCGCCCAGGTGAGGTTCGACAGTCCGAAGGCGAGGCCCTGGCGGAGGCCACCGCGCTCGGCCCCGTCGCCGACGAGCGCCGCCGCCGGTACGAAGAGCGTCCCGAAGGCCGGGAGCCCGACGACGACGAGTGCCACCAGGACGGCGGTCGGCTGAGCGAAGGGCAGGAGGGCGCTCACGACGACGGAGACCGCCAGCGAGATGATGAGCGGCCGCCTTCGCCCGCGGGCGTCGGCCATCCTCCCGACGAGCGGCGCCAGGCCGGCCTCGACGGCCGCCGAGCCGAGAAAGGCGCCGGCGATCACGACGGCGCCGGCGCCGAGGCCGCTGAAGCGCAGCGGCACGAGCACATCCACCACGCCGAAGGCGAGGCCGGCGAGACCGGTGAACAGGAGGCCTGCGAGCAGGGAGCTGTCGCGGGCGGCGGTCCGCAGCGGCGCGCTCTGCTCTGTGACGCGGTCGTCGTGGAGGGGGATGACGAGGGCGCTCACGATCAGGACGGTGGCAAAGGCGGTGGCGGCAGCGAAGATCGGGGCCGAGCCGAGCTTCGAGGCCAGCGCTCCGAGGAGCGGGCCGAACAGCGAGCCGCCGACGGCGGCGGCGAAGGCGGTGCTGAGCGAGCGCGCCCGGCGGTCCGGCGGGGCGGCCGTGGCCAGCCAGGCAAGGCCCCCGGCCCAGGTGCAGGCCCCACCGATGCCCTGGACGAACCGGGCGAGGTCGAGCAGCACGGCCTGGCTCGCCAGCCCGAAGGTGAGGGTGGCGGCGCTCATGAGGACGAGCCCCGAGAGCACGCCCGCCCGCGCTCCCAGGCGGTTCACGAGAAGCCCGCCGGGGATCGATCCAAGGAGGGTGCCGAGGGGATAGGCGGCGACCAGCAGCCCCGCCCCCGCCTTGTCGAGGTGGAGCGATGCCACGTAGTGGGGGAGGAGGGGCGTCACCGCCATGTAGAAGATGGTGTCGACGAAGACGACCGAGGAGACCAGCCACATCAGGTTGCGCAGGCCGCGGGGGTTCGGCGGGCGGGTCTCCGGCGGCACCGCACCAGTATCGACGACGCGCTGCGGGTCCAAGACGGGGCCGGGGGCCGACGAGCTACCCTCTGCCGGTGCCCGAGGAGAATCCGCCAGGAGGAAGCCAGCCGAGTCCCGTCGACGACTTCGTCACCTCTGCCCACGAGCTCGTCACCTCGACCGGACCGCTCCGCTACCGGGCGACCGCCGGACGGGTGGTGCTGCGCGAGGAGGTGCACGAGGAGGGCGTCTTCCGGGGCTCGCGTCCGAAGGCCGAGGTCTTCGTCGTGTCCTACGTCGCCGACCCGCCCGACGACTCCCCGCGCCCGGTGACCTTCGCCTTCAACGGTGGCCCCGGGTCCTCGAGCGTGTGGCTGCATCTCGGCCTCCTCGGACCGCGGCGGGTGCTGATGGGCGACGCCGGCAACCTGCGACCGCCCCCCTACGGGCTCGTCGACAACGCCGAGACGCTCCTCGCGCACACCGATCTCGTCTTCATCGACCCCGTTTCGACCGGCTACTCCCGGGTCACCGAGGGGGACAAGCCGGCGGAGTTCCACGGGTACCAGCGCGACCTCGAGTCGATCGGCGAGGTGATCCGGCTGTGGACCTCCCGGGAGCGTCGCTGGCTGTCGCCGAAGTACCTGATCGGGGAGTCCTACGGGACCCTGCGGGCGGGAGCCCTCGCCGATCACCTGCAGAGCCGCTACGGCCTGACGCTGAACGGCGTGATGCTCGTCTCGACGGTCCTCGACTTCGCGACCGGCGACGACGAGTCCGAGGGAAACGACCTGGCGTTCGTGCTCAGCCTGCCGACCTTCGCCTGCCTCGCCCACTACCACGGTCTCGTCGAGGGCCGCTCGCTCGACGAGGTTCGCAGCGAGGCCGAGCACTTCGCCACCGGCGAGTACGCGAGGGCCCTCCTCCTCGGCGCCCGCCTCGAGCCGGCCGAGCGGCACGAGGTCGCAGCCCGGATGGCGCGCCTCACCGGGCTCGACGTCGACTGGGTCGAGCGTGCGGGTCTTCGGGTCGAGTCGCACCGCTTCTTCAGGCAGCTGCTCCGGGAGCGCGACGGCAGGGTGATCGGTCGCCTCGACGGGCGCTTCACCGGATGGGAGGCGGACGCCGTCGGCGAACGGGCGACCGTCGACCCGAGCTACTCGGCCATCCACGGCCCGTTCTCGACCGCCTTCAACCACTATGTCCGCTCCGAGCTCGGGTACGCGAACGACCTTCCCTACGAGATCCTGACCGAGCGGGTCCAGCCCTGGTCCTACAAGGAGTTCGAGGGCCGCCAGGTGAGCGTGGCGGACCGGTTGGCCGCCGCACTGCGCGCCAACCCGCACCTCCGGGTGCAGATCGGCGCCGGCTACTACGACGGGGCGACGCCGTACTTCGCCGCCGAGCACACCGTCAACCACCTGCGCATCCCCGACAGCCTGCGCGGGAACATCTCCTTCCGCTACTACGAGTCGGGGCACATGACCTACCTGCACGAGGAGAGCAGGGTGCGCCAGAGCGCGCATCTCGCCGAGTTCGTCCGTTGAGCCCGAGACGGCGGCGAGGGCGACGAGGGCCGGTCGGGATCGGCTATGAAGACCCGAATGGAACTGCGGATCTTCACCGAGCCTCAGCAGGGGGCGAGCTACGACCAGCTGCTGGCTGTCGCCCGGACGGCGGAGGAGGCCGGCTTCGGGGCGTTCTTCCGGTCCGACCACTACCTCTCCATGGGCGAGGTCGACGGACTGCCGGGTCCGACCGACGCCTGGACCACCCTCGCCGGCCTCGCCCGGGACACCGAGCGCATACGGCTCGGCACGCTGCTCAGCGCTGCGACCTTCCGCCTGCCGGGTCCGCTCGCCATCACCGTCGCGGAGGTGGACGCCATGAGCGGCGGCCGGGTCGAGCTGGGGCTCGGGGCCGGGTGGTACGAGGAGGAGCACCGCGCCTACGGGATCCCCTTCCCCTCCGTCGAGGAGCGCTTCGACCGGCTCGAGGAGCAACTGGCGGTCGTCCACGGGCTCTGGTCGACCCCCGAGGGTGGGAGGTTCTCCTTCGAGGGCCGGCACTACCGGCTGAGTGACAGCCCGGCGCTGCCGAAGCCGCTCCAGCGGCCGCATCCCCCGATCGTGGTCGGCGGCCACGGGCGGCGACGGACGCCGGAGCTGGCGGCGAGGTACGCCGACGAATTCAACGTGGCCTTCGTCTCGGTCGAGACGTGCCGGCGCCAGTTCGAGCTGGTGCGGGAGGCCTGCCGCCGCGTCGGTCGGGACGCGGACGCCCTGACCTATTCCGTCGCGCTCGTCCTGTGCTGCGGTGAGGACGAAGGCGAGTTCACCCGACGTGCGGACCGGATCCGGCGTCAGCCGGACGAGCTGCGCGAACACGGGGCCGCGGGTCTGCCGGCGGAGGTGGTCGAGACGCTCGAGGCATACCGGGCCGCCGGAGCCGAGCGTGCCTATCTGCAGGTGCTCGACCTCGCCGACCTCGAGCATCTCCACCTCGTCGCCGAAAAGGTGGCTCCCGAGCTCTCCTGAGCGGCGCCCGCCGCCGCCGGGAGGCGGGCGGCCGGACACGGCGGAGCCGGCCGGCACCGCTGCTCAGAGGCCCTCCGGCCGCCGCCACGCCTCGCCGCGGACGTGCTCGTCGAGGAAGGCGAAGACGGTCTCGTACCAGACGGCCGCGTCGGCAGGGTGGAGCACCCAGTGGTTCTCGTCACCGAACCAGAGGAACTTGGACTCCACGCCCCTCCGCACGAGCTCGGACCAGAGCCTGAGCGACTCTCCCACGGGGCAGCGGTAGTCGCGGTCCCCGTGGATGAGGAGCATCGGCGTGGTGATCTGGTCGACGGCGCGGTCGGGCGACCATCGCTCGTAGAACTCCGGGTTGGTGTCCGGGTAGCCCCACTCGTCCGCCCACTCCGCCGGCCAGTCCGTCGTGCCCGCGAACTGCTCGAGTGACCAGAGGCTGGCGTGGCTCACGATGGCCGAGAAGCGGTCCGTGTGACCGGCGATCCAGTTGGCCATGTAGCCCCCGTAGGACCCGCCCATGGCGGCCGTCCGCGCGGAGTCGATGTCGTCCCGGGCAAGGGCGGCATCGGTGAGGGTCATCAGGTCCTCGAAGGGAGCCCCTCCCCACTGGCCCCACCCCCGCCGGATCATCTGCTGGCCGTAGCCGGTCGACAGAGCCGGATCCGGGAGGAGCACCGCCCACCCTCTCGCCGCCAGCAACCATGGGTTCCATCGCCAGTGCCAGGTGTTCCACGAGCTGACCGGACCCCCGTGGACAAAGAGCACGAAGGGCGCCGGGGAGCGGGCGTCCGCTCCGTCGGGGAGGACGAGCCAGGCACGCAGGCTCGTCCCGTCGGCCGCCGTCGCCCTCACCTCCTCGAGGCGGCCAGGGAGAGCGCCCAGCCCGCCGGGTACATCGAGGGCGGTGGCATCCCCGCCCGCGCCGTTGCCGCCAAGTCCGAGCCGGGTCGGCCGCGGCGGGAGCTCGGGCGAGGCGTGGAGCGCGAAGACGGCGTCTCCGCCCGCTGCGACCTGGATCGAGCTCCAGGCGCCCTCGCCGGTGAGGCGCCTCACGGTGCCGTCGTCGAGATCCACGCCGAACAGCGGCGCCCGCCCCTCGAAGTCGGCCGACACGAACAGGCCGGCGCCGTCCGCCCGGAAGCAGACCGCCGTGGGATAGGGCCCGTCCCCGAGCGCGAACGCCCGCCCGCTCAGATCGGCGAGGTCCAACACCCACACGTCGACGACCGGGGGCTCGCTCGTCGTCGCACGAGAGCTGCGCAGACACGCCAGGTGTCGGCCGTCGTCCGAGAACGCCGGGTGGGCGTACTCGAACGAGCCGTCGTCGGTACCCGCCAGCCGCCGCCTCTCGCCGGTCGCGACATCGACGCCGACGAGCTCGTAACGCGATCGGCCGTGGGCCATCTGGACCATCCAGTCGACCGCGACGAGCGCACCGTCGGGGGAGAGCACCGGGTGGGACTCGTGCAGCGCCTGGCCGGCGTCGGGCGTGAGATCCCGCAGCCCCGCCGGTGCGGTCTGCCCGGGCTCGGAGAGGTCGGCCGCGTACAGGTGCACCTCGTCGGGCCCGAGGTAGTGGTCCCAGTGCCGGACGGGCAGGCTCTCGTAGAGGACGGCGCTGACCTTCTGGTCTCGCCGGGTCGTCCACCAGCTGGCGTCCTCCGCCTCGTCCAGTCGGCCCGGGGCGCTCTTGGCAGCCACGATGACGGTCGAGGTCCGACGTCCGGTGACCGCGGCCACGACGCCACCCGGGCGGCGCGCCACCGCCCAGGGCTCACCGCCGGCGGCGGGAAGCAACCACAGGGCGGCCTCGTCGCCGCCCTGTTCGCCCGGACTGCCCGAGGCCGCCGCCGGACGGCGGGAGACGAACAGCAACGAGTCGTCGGGGAGGAACTGAGCGCCGCCCTCGCCCTCCTCCGCGCGGGTGAGGCGACGTGCCGGGCGGGCACCGTCGGGATCGAGCTCCCAGAGCGAGCTCACGAACTTGGCGCCCGCCTCGTCGAGCTGCGCGATCTCCGCCACGAGGCGCGTGCCCGAGGGCGACAGGGTGAGGGACGAGATCCTCGGGATGCTCATGAACTTTGCGGGAGAGCTGAAGGCGCTCGGGGGCCCCGCCTCGGTGAAGGACATGGCGCCGATGCTGGCGCGCCGTCGACGGCACGTCAATCTGCCGCCCACGAAGGCCGCGGCAGGCATTTGGCGATCCCGGCGCCGGTAGGGTGATGTGGTGAGCGTGCGGGTGGCGCGTGTCCGGTGGCTGGCGGTCGCTGCCGTCGCCGTGTCGTTCGCCACCGGCGGGTGCGGCTCGGGGAAGAGCGTCACGACGACCACGCTCGGCGCCGGTGCCGCCAAGGCGGAGATCGCGCGCGCCTACGGGACGCTGTTCGACTTCACGAGCGGCACGGTCGCCGACAAGCTGGCTGTCATCGAGGATGGCTCGTCGCTTCGCTCCGCCCTCACCCAGGCGCTCAGCTCGTCGCTGGCGAAGAACGCCACCGGCGCCAAGGTCCACTCGGTGGTGCTGCTCTCGGCGGGCGCCTGTCGGGAGGGCGGCGTCACCCATCCCTGCGCCAAGGTCAGCTACGACCTTCTCGGGCCGAAGGGCACGCCGCTGTTCTCGACCCCCTCGACGGGCTACGCCGTGGCGCCGCGAGGCAGGTGGCTCGTCGCCAAGTCCACCATCTGCAGCCTGCTCAGCCTCTTCTACTCGGCCTCGGGTCGATCGGGTTCGCCTCCGGGTTGCTGAGGCGCCGGGGCGAGTGCCGGGGCTGGCGGTGCGGACGAGGACTCTCGAGGAGCCGGCGGCTCACACCCCGAGCCCGGGAGCGGGCAGCAGGTCCACGGCGCCACGCCGCGCCAGCCTGAGAAGACGCAGGTCGAGCACGTGGTGGTCGTGGCCGAGCGCCGCAGCGATCTTCCCCCACTCGGTCCGTCCGTCGATCGCCCGGACGATCCTGTAGTCCACCTCGCTCAGCGGGAACGGCGAGCTCTCCCACAGCTTGGCGAAGTACCGCTCGTTCCAGTCACGTCCGGCGAGTGGCGCCGTCCACTCGAGCCGGCGCGAGAGAACCGGCGTGACGCCGTCGAGGTCGGGATCGTCCCCGACGACCAGCGACTCGGTCTGCTTCCGGCGGAGAGCCGTGTCGTCGTCCTCCTGCAAGGGATCGCAGTCGAAGTCGTTGCACTTGAGGTAGAGGAACACCGGGTTGGCGGAATGGCGGCGGTGGTGCCACATCGAGGACCCAGGGAAGACCACGACGTCGCCGGGCCGGTCGTGGATCTCCACCTCCTCCGAGCCTTGCAGGACCACCTCGGGAAGCTCGTCGGGATCGAGGCTCTCGCGCAGCTGGGCCGAGGTGAAGAAGCGGTTGAGCTCGCGATGGTCGTAGGGGTAGAGCACGAGCGACGACTCGCTCGGAACGTCGACCGAGATGCCGACGGTGAACTGGCTGGCGTAGCGGTCCTTGTGCGGTGGCGGCTCCTCAGGAGCATCATCGTCGTAGACGTTCAGATGGCACTCGGAGAGCGTCAGCGACTCCGCCGCGACTCCCGAGAGGGCGGACACGAAGCCGAAGAGCTCGTCTCGGAGCGCGACATCCGGTGGCGGGATGTATCGGAACTGGTCCTTGCTGCCACGGTGCCCGGCCAGCTCGAGGGTCCGCGCCTCGTGCCTCGCGAGGGCGACGAGATGGCCGAGGAACTCCTCGCTGCAGCCGCCCGGCATGTGGACCCAGCCCTGCGACTCGAAGTGAGCCCGGTGCTCCTCCGCCTCGGCCTGGAAGATCCTCATCATCTCCCCTTCCTCTGAGCTCTCACTGCTTCGTCCCCGTCACGTCCCGAGGGAACCGGTGGGCGGCGGCCCAGGCCGCTAGAAGGCGCCGTGGCCCTTCAGTACCCGCGCCGGGGTGTGCCACAGGATCCGCAGGTCGAACCACAGCGACCACGAGGCGACGTACAGGTAGTCCAATCTGACGAGCTCCTCGTAGGACAGGTGGCTGCGGCCGGAGATCTGCCAGAGGCCCGTCATCCCCGGGCGCACCTCGAAGCGGCGGCGGGCTGGGCCGAGGAGTTGGGCGGACTCCGACGCCACGAACGGGCGGGGACCGACGAGCGACATGTCGCCGAGGAGCACGTTGAGCAGCTGGGGCAGCTCGTCGAGGCTGGTCCGGCGCAGCCACCTCCCCACGTTCGTGACCCGCGGGTCGTTCCTCATCTTGAACAAGGGTCCGTCGAACTCACTCGACAGGCCGGTGAGGTCAGTGGCATGGCACGGGTCGTCGACCATCGTGCGGAACTTGTACATGACGAAGGGTCGCTCGCCGTAGCCGATGCGCTCCTGCCGGAAGAACACCGGTCCCCGGGAGGTCGCCTTGATGGTCGCTGCGAACAGGAGCAGGACCGGGGCCGCGAGCAGGAGGAGGAAACCCGAGCACAGGATGTCCATCCAGCGCTTCAGCCGGCGGCCGAGCGCACTCGGATCCGCCGCCGCAGCCTCGACGAGCGGCAGGCCCGCAAGCTCGTCGAGCCTGGAGCGCGTGGAGAGCAGCTCGAAGTACCGCGGCACGACCGAGACAGTGACCGACGGGTCGATCTGGCGGAGGGGCTCGAGCACCCGGGAAGGATGGCTGCGGGAGAAGCCGACCACGACCTGGTCGACGTCGAGCTCCTGGCAGAGCCGGGGCAGGTCGTCCAGGGTGCCGAGGACCGTGTCGCCGTCCAGGGGCTGGTCGTCGACACAGCCGAGCACCGCGATGGCGCGGTCCCAGGCGAGAGAACGGACGACGATTCGCGCCATCATTCCGCTTCCGAGCACCAGGATGCGCCACTGGCGTGACGGGCTGGCGCGCAGGCCCCACCTGACGACGGTGCGCAGCAGCGGGACGAGCACTGCCGCCACAACGAGTGACGCCACGACGGTGAGGGGGCTGAAGGAGTCGAGGCGCGCCAGGCCGGCGAAGTGCGCGGTGCCGACGGTGGCGCACCCGGCGACGCCGAGGGCGTAGACGAGGTCCCGCACCTCGTTGAAGCTGCTGGTGAGCAACTGCCGAGCCCAGTTTGTGTAGACGCCGTTCGCCGCGATGGCCGCGAGCACGAAGCAGGCGAGCAGGACGGCAACCAGCCAGCCATGGACGATGGCCGAGCTGCCCTGTGCGGTGCGAACGCGCAGCAGCCTCCACCCGAGGAGCTCGCTCAGCCCGATCGCTCCGAGGTCGCTCAACACGAGCACCATGCGGGACCCCGCTCGCCGCCGTCGCGCCGCCCCGCGCCGTCGCTCGTTCGGACCCGCCGTCGCGGCGCCTGCTTGGCCCGGGACGAGGTCGAGCTTCCCCAGCGACCCAGTGAGCGTCCTCTGCGCGGTCTCGCTCATCGCTTCCGCCTCTCGTCCTCCCTCGCGGACCCGTGCTGGACGGCTCCTCGAGGAGGACCGCTCGATCCCGTCCCGGTGAAATCAAAGGTATTCCTTGCGTCAAGAGGGTTTTCGCGACCGCTGCGTCACCATCTGTGTCGCGACCGTGCAGGAACCACAAGTGGCAGGCGGACAAATGTGCGTCTCGCACGAACGCGAAGGGTGCCTCGGGACAGACTTCCTGTCGCCCGTGGCAGCCCGCGGCGGCGGGGAGCGCGAGCCGTCGCCCTGCCGGCCTCCCGCCGCCCCGCCGGGTGCCCAGGGGGGAGCTTCGCCAGAGCGCCGGCGGAGACCGCCGACCACCTCATCGCGTCCACGAGGCGCTGCCTACCTGAGCGATTGCCGCCGGAGCGGTCGGGTCGCTCGGCCACCACCGGGCACGTCC
>JAKACF010000084.1 GCA_021821585.1 Actinomycetes bacterium | reverse complement strand
TCCGGCACCGGGTCCCCGGCCGCCCTCCCCGCCCTGCCGTCGCTCCCGCCCATGCCGTCGGTGAACGTCTCGGTCCCCCCGGTGGCGGCGACGACCGGGGCGTCGTCGATCCCGTGAGCCCGTCGTCGTCCTTCACGCGCCTGACCATGGGCACGACGGCGCGCATCCAGGTGCCGGAGGCCGAGATGGCCGGTGGGCGGGCCGCCGCGCTCGAGCGGGCCGTCGCCGAGGCGCTCGAGGTCTTCGACGAGGTCCAGGCGACCTGCTCGCGCTTTGATCCCGGGAGCGCCCTCTCCCGGGCGAACGCCGCCCCGGGCCGGTTCCACCGGCTCCCCCGCCGCTGCTACGCGGCCGTCCTCTCGGCCCAGCGCGCCTATGCCGCCACCCGGGGTCGCTTCGACCCCCGCGTCCTCGGCGACCTCGTGCGGCTCGGCTACGACCGCTCCTTCGAGCACGTCCGCCACCGCCAGGCGGCGGGGGCGTGCGGCGGCCGGCGTCGGGAGCTCGGACCGTGGCGGCCCTCGTTCAAGGGGGCGGCCGGCGAGGTCCGCCTCGGAGCCCACCCGATCGACCTCGGGGGGATCGGCAAGGGGCTGGCGGTGGCCTGGGCGAGCGAGCTGCTCGCCGCCCGCGGCGTTCCGGTCCACCTCGTCGAGGCGGGGGGCGACCTGCAGACCGGTCCCGTGCCGGCGCCAGGCGACGACGGCTGGCACATCGGTGTGGAGGACCCGGCCGGGGGCGAGACCCCCGTCGCCGTGCTCGAGCTCGCGGGGATGGGCTGTGCCACCTCGAGCACGCGCCTGCGCGCCTGGCGGGCCGGGGGCAGGGACGTGCACCACCTGATCGACCCGAAGCTCGGCCTGCCCGGAGGGGGCGGGCTGTCGTCGGTCACCGTGGTCGCCGCCTCGGTCGCCTGGGCCGAGGTGTGGGCGAAGGTGCTCTTCCTCGCCGGCCCGCAGATCGGCGGGCTCGCCCGCCGCAAGGGGCTGGCGGCGTGCTGGGTCACCGCGTCGGGCGAGGTGGCGACGAGCCCCGCCATGGAGCGCCATGTCATCTGGAGGAGGTGAGCCCCGCCCCCGGGCGGGCAGCACCTTCGGGGGCGTCGTGGTGTTCGTCTGCGTGCTCGCCGGCGCGCTCGGCCTCGGCGCCCTCGTCGCCCGCCTCGCCTCCCCTGCGGTCCACGACCGCTACCTGCCCTGGATCCTCGGGCGCGGGCTCGGGCTCGCCGCCTACCTCACGCTGTTCTCCCTCACGATGCTCGGCCTCTGGTACCGCCATCCACTGAGGGTGCGCCACCCCGTCCTCCACCCCGAGACGACGCTCCGGCTGCACGCGGCCCTCGCCTCGGCGAGCGTCGTGCTCCTCACCGGCCACCTCGTCTCACTCGCCTCGGACTCCTACGCCGGGGTCGGCTGGGCCGGTGCGCTCGTCCCGGGGCGCTCGGCCTACCGGACCGTTCCCGTGGCGATCGGGGTCGCCTCGTTCTGGCTCCTCCTCGGCGTCGTCGTGAGCGCCCGTCTCGGCGCCCGGGTCGGCCGGCTCGGGTGGCACCACCTCCACCAGCTCGCCCTGCTCGCGTTCTGCGGGGCCTTCGTCCACGGCATCGAGGCGGGCACCGACACGGCCGCCCTCCGGGTCGGCTACGGGCTGACGGGCCTGGCGGTCGTGGCGCTGTGGTGGACGAGCAGGACCGCCACGACGGCTCCCCACCGGGAGCTCGAGGGCACCGGCGCCAAGTGACGAGCGCCGCCCTCTCCCCACCCGCCGTCGGCGAGCCCGCCACCGAGCCACCGGTCGCCCTCGTCGGCGAACCACACGCCCGGCTGCTCGCGGGCCCGCCCCGCCACCTCGGGGCCGAGGGCTTCGAGTCCCACCTCGAGAGGATCGGGCCGCTCCCCCTCCCCGAGGACCGGGAGGCCCGCCGTGGCGTCCGCGACCTGCTGGCGGCGGCAGGCCTCCGGGGGAGGGGCGGTGGCGAGTTCCCCCTCCACCGCAAGCTCGAGGCGGCGCACGGGGCGGGCGGGAGGCCGATCGTCGTCGCCAACGGGTCGGAGGGCGAGCCGGCGAGCCGCAAGGACCGCACGCTGCTCGAGCTGCGCCCACATCTCGTCCTCGACGGCGTGGAGCTCGTGGCGGCGGCCGTCGGCGCCCCCCGCGCCGTCGTCCTCATCGAGCCGGGCCGGGCGTCCGCCTGGAGGGCGGTCTCGCGGGCGCTCGCCGAGCGGGACGCCGCCCGCCGCCACCGCCGGCGCGACCTGGCGGCGCCGGAGGTCCAGGTCGTGGCCGCGCCCTCCCGCTACGTCGCCGGCGAGTCGAGCGCCGTCGTCGAGGTGCTCGAGTCGGGCCTGGCCCTCCCCCGCCGCCGGCGCGTCCCCGTCGCCGTCGAGGGCGTGCTCGGCCGGCCGACGGTGGTGAGCAACGTCGAGACCCTCGCCCACGTGGCCCTCGTCGCCCGCTTCGGGGCGCCGTGGTTCTCCTCGGCCGGGAGCGACGAGGTGCCCGGCTCGACGCTCGTCACCCTCGGGGGCGGTGCCGCCCGCCCCGGCCTCGTGGCCGAGCTGCTCCGCCCCGTGCCGGGCCACCGCCTGCTGTCCGGGCTGGCGGGCCTCGCCGAGGCGCCGGCCGCCGTCCTCGTCGGCGGCTACGGGGGCCGCTGGATCGGCGGGGAGGCCTTCTCGCGCACCCTCGTCGGCCGGGGCATGCCCGGCCCTGGCGGCCGTCTTCTCTCGCTCGGGTGCGGCCTCGTCGCCCCGCTCCCGGCGGAGGCCTGCGGGCTCGCCACGACCCACCGCCTCCTCGAGTGGCTCGCCGGCGAGAGCGCCGGCCAGTGCGGGCCGTGCGCCTTCGGCCTGCCCGAGCTCGCCCGCCGTCTCGGCGACGTCGTCGCGGGGCGCCGGAGCCTCGGCCGGCTGCGCCGCCTCTCGGCGACCGCCGTCTCGATCAAGGGACGGGGTGCCTGCGGCCACCCGGACGGCGCCGTCGCCCTCCTCGAGAGCGCCCTCGAGGTCTTCGACGAGGACCTGCGCCGCCACCTCGCCGGTCGGCCGTGCGGCAGGGGGGCGGACGCGGGGTGGTTCCCGCTCGGGTCCCCGCCAGAGGAGATCCCGTGAGCGGGGAGTCGGGCTGGCACCTCGCCCTCGACGCCGACCGGTGCGACGGGCACGGGATCTGTGCGCTCCTGTGCCCCGACCGCATCGGGCTCGACAGGTGGGGGTACGCCTCGGTCTCGCCCGAGCCGCTCGGGGGGCGCCGCGCCCTCGCCCGTGCCCGCCGGGCTGTCTCGGGCTGCCCGGCGTCGGCCCTGCGCCTCGTCGGGGGAACAGGCGCCGTCCGCGAGCCCGGGCGAGCGGGCAAGATTGGGCGGATGAACCCGGGGGCTCCATGAGCTCGCCCTCCTCGGGCGCGAACCGGCGATCGAGGGTCGGTGCGCTCACCGTGACCCTGGCCGCTGCCGGGCTCGCCGTCGTGCTCGCCCTCGTGCTCCTCGGCGGCGTCTCCTCGCCGGGGATGGCGCTCCCGAGCTCGGCGTCGCTTCGCCCGGCGGCCGCACACCTCGAGACCCCGGACGGCACGGCGGCCTCCTCCGGCACCAGGGTGGACGGCGTGCCGGTTCTCACGCCGAGGAACGCGATCTTCGTCGGCGACGAGGGCGAGGGACACCCGAGCCGGGACGCCGGCTCGTCGGAGGACTCGGGGCAGGGTGCACCGGCGGGGACGACGACCGCGACGACGACGGCCGGGGACGGGAGCTCGGCCGCCGACGGCGGCGGGAACCGCAGCGGGTCGACCACCACGACCACCGCGGCGTCCGGCACCCGGGGAGGCGAGGATGGCAGCGACGGCTCCTCGGGCTGACGAGGAGGCGTCCCGGCGCCGACGGCTCGGCACCGCCGCCCGGCTGGCCGCCTTCCACCTCGTCCTGCTCGGCATCGTCCTCGGGGTCGTGGTGACCGCCGTCGTCCGCCAGCTCTCCGCGAGCTACGAGCAGATCGCCGCCGGCCAGCTCGTCACCGAGCTGCACGACCTCTCCCGCGGCGTCCCCGCCGCCGGCTCGCAGGGCTGCGGCCTCATCACCAACGCCCGCAGCTACCTGCGCACCCACGAGCTCCCGGGCGGGACCGTCGTCGCCGTCGGGGCGCTCGGGTGCAGGGCCGCCGGGCAGGGCGAGATCGCGGCCGGTTCGGCCACCATGGCCCGCGCCCTCCTCGCCGACGCCCCGACGGCGCAGTTCCTCGGGCGGCCTCCCGCCTCGAGCATCGCCGGGTCGGCGCTGGCCGGCGGCCGCAACGTCGAGTACCTGGCCGCCCCCGTCCGGGTGGGCGGGAAGGTGGTCGGCACCTTCGTCGCCGAGACCGACCTCGCCCCGCTGCTCTCCAACAGGGCCCGGGTCGTCCGGCTCTCCCTCGCCGAGGCGGCGATCGCCCTCCTCGCCGGGGTGGCGAGCGCCTACTGGCTGCTCCGCCGGCAGCTGCGCACCGTCGGCCGGATCACGACGGCGGCCGAGGAGATCGAGCGGGGGGAGATCGACCGGCGCCTCGGGGACCAGGGCACCGACGACGAGGTCGGCCAGCTGGCGAGCACCTTCGACCGGATGCTCGACCGCATCTCCGGCGCCATCACGGCACAGCGCCGCCTCCTCTCGGACGTCTCGCACCAGCTGCGCACCCCGCTCACCGTCGCCCGGGGCCACCTCGAGGTGCTCGAGCGCACGGGGGCGGGCGACGAGCGGGCGGTGCGGGAGACGGTCTCGCTCGTCATCGAGGAGCTCGACCACATGAGAGCCCTCGTGGAGCGGCTCCTCCTGCTCGGGCGGGCGATGGAGCCCGACTTCCTCGCCCTCGGCCCGGTCGACCTCCGCAGCCTGCTGGCCGACCTGCACGCGGCGGCCGGCGCCATCGCCCCACGGGAGCTGTCGCTCTCCCCGGTGCCCGACGTCGTGCTCTCCGCCGACGAGGCCAAGCTGCGCGGCGCGCTGCTCAACCTCATCGACAACGCCATCCGGGCGACGAGGCCCGGCGACTCGATCCGCCTGTCGGCGGCCGGCGTGGCGGGCGGGGACCTCGTGCTGGCGGTCGACGACTCCGGCCCGGGGATCGAGCCGGATCGCCGGGAGGCGGTGCTCGCACGCTTCAGCCGGCCGGGAGCGCCCGACGAGGACGGGAGCGGCCTCGGGCTCGCCATCGCGAAGACGGTCGCCGAGGCGCACGGGGGAACGCTCCGCCTCTCCTCCTCGGACCTCGGAGGCTGCCGGGCCGAGATCCGGCTGCCGGCCGGCGCCCTCTCCCGGCCGTCCCGCCTCGACGAGCCGGACGGGGCGCCGGGACCGGTCGGGGCGGTGCGCCGGTGAGCATGCGCCTCCTCCTCGTCGAGGACGACCGGCGGATCGCCTCCTTCCTCGAGAAGGGGCTGCGGGCGGAGGGCTACGTCACCGAGACGGCGGCGAGCGCCAGGGAGGCCGACGAGTCGCTCCGCTTCGTCGAGTTCGACGTCGTCCTGCTCGACCTCGGCCTGCCGGACGAGTCCGGCCTCGAGGTGCTCCGCCGCCTCCGGTCGAAGGACCGGTCGCTCCCGGTCGTCGTCCTGACGGCCCGGGCCGAGGTGCGCGACAAGGTGGTCGGCCTCGACCTCGGCGCCAACGACTACGTGACCAAGCCCTTCAGCTTCGAGGAGCTGCTGGCGCGCCTTCGCGCCGTGGTGCGCAGCGCCTCCCAGCCCGAGGCGAGCGAGCTCGTGGTCGGCGACCTCCGCCTCGACCTGCTCACCAAGATCGCCTACCGCGACGGGCGGCCGATCGAGCTCGCCCCCCGCGAGTGGGCGCTGCTCGAGCTGTTCATGCGCCGGCCACGCCACGTGCTGTCGCGGGCGCGGATCCTCGACCAGGTCTGGCAGTACGGCTTCGACCCGGGAAGCAACGTCGTCGACGTCTACGTCGGCTACCTGCGCCGCAAGCTCAACCTTCCGGGACTCGTCCCGCTCATCCAGACCGTCCGCGGAGCGGGCTACCGCCTCATCGCCCCCGAGGCGGAAGGAGACGGCGCCACGGCCTGAGCCGCGCCGCCCCTGCGGCTCGCAGCTCGGGCGGGACGCCGCTCACGGTCTGCGTGGTGCCGCCGGCGGCTTCACCTCGCCACCGGTGCCCCCGTCGAGGCGCGGGCGATCCGCCTGTTGCGCACCACCCTCGCGCTGGCCCAGCCGATCACCGCCACGAGGAGCGCCCCGAAGGTGGCGGTGTAGGCCATGCCGGCGACCGTGATGCCGGAGGTCACGACGAAGGGCTGGTTCTTCACGTGCACCGTCGGCGGCGCCGTCCACTCGAAGGCGACCACCAGGCTCACGGTGACGACGACCGTGGCGGCGTTGGCCACCGGCAGCCGAAAGCTGCGCTTCGTCCTCAGCGCTGCGACGAGCAGCACGGTGAGGGCGAGGCTCGCCGCCACTCCGGCGACGAGCCCCGCCGCGAAGCCGTGGGCGACGGTGCGCTGGGCGGCCGCGAGACGGGCCGCCTCCCAGATCGTGAGCGCCGCCAGGATGACCATCGCGAGCGCGACGCCGAGGAGGCTGTGGCGGCCGAGCCAGCGGGGAAAGCCGTCCTTTCTGGCGGGGCATCGCCGTCACGCTAGCCAGGCGGCCCGGTGGCGTCCCGGCACCTCCGCTCCGGTGGCGCCCGCAGGTGGGGTCCGACGACGTCCTCGCCGCCGGGTGCCGGCTCCCTGCGACGCCCGGGCGCGAACCTCGTTACGGTGCTGCGATGGCTCACGTCGCTCCCTACGGCACCTGGTCCTCGCCCATCTCGCTCGATCTGCTGACCGAGAAGTCGGTCGGGCTCAGCTATCCGCTCGCCACGAGCAGGGCCGTCTTCTTCGTCGAGCAACGGCCGGCCGAGGGGGGACGCCAGGTCGTCGTCCGCCAGGCCGGCGACGGCCGGCGGACGGACGTCTTCGGACCGGACTTCAACGCGAGGACGACCGTGCACGAGTACGGCGGGCTCGCCTACACCGTGGCGGGCGACGACGACACCGTCTACTTCACCAACTACGCCGACCAGCGCCTCTACCGCGTCCGCCCCGGGGGCGAGCCCGAGCCCCTCACCGGCGAGCCGGTTCGTCCCCGCTCGGTCCGCTACGCCGCTCCGGTCGTCTCCCCCGACGGCCGCTTCCTGTTCTGCGTGCGCGAGCGCCATCCCGACCCCGACGTCGCCTCGGGCGTCGTGAACGACGTCGTGGTGCTTCGGACCGACGGCACGGGCGGCGTCCACGCCCTCGCCGAGGGGCACGACTTCTACTCCCACGTGACGGTCTCGCCCGACGGGCGGCGCCTCGCCTGGACGAGCTGGGACCACCCCTCCATGCCGTGGGACTCGACCGAGCTGTGGGAGGCGGAGCTGGACGACGAGGCACAGGTCGTCTCGGCCCGCCTGGTCGCCGGCGGCGAGCGCCTGTCGGTGATCCAGCCGAAGTACTCGCCCGACGGCGTCCTCCACTTCATCGCCGACCCCGACGGCTGGTGGAACCTGCACGTCGACGAGAACGGCGAGAACCGCGTCCTCGTGCCGATGGAGGCCGAGCTCGGTGCCCCCGACTGGGTCTTCGGCACCTCGTCGTACGCCTTCCTCGGCGACGGGAGCATCGTCGCCACCTGGTCCGAGCGGGGGATCGGCCGCCTCGGGGTGCTGGCGCCGGGCGGGAGCTCCTTCGAGGAGCTGCAGAGCGCCTACACGACCTTCGCCCAGCTGCGGGGGTCCGGCGACGGCTCGTCGGTGCTGGCGGTGGCCGGCGCCGCCTCGGAGGCGACGGCCGTCGTGCGCATCCGCGCCGAGGCCCTCGCCCGGGCCGACCTGCCCCTCGTCGAGCGGCTGAGGGCGAGCCGGGAGGCGACGGTGGGCGCCGACTACCTCTCGGCGCCGCAGGCGATCGAGTTCCCGACCGAGGAGGGCCTCACCGCCCACGCGCTCTACTACCCGCCGCGCAACCCCGACTTCGACGCTCCCCGGGGGGAGCTGCCGCCCCTCCTCGTCCAGGCCCACGGAGGCCCGACGAGCTCGGCGAGCTCGGTGCTCAACTACGCCATCCAGTTCTGGACGAGCCGTGGCTTCGCCGTCGTCGACGTCAACTACGGGGGCAGCACCGGATACGGCCGGGACTACCGGGAGCGCCTGAGGGGCCGCTGGGGCGTCGTCGACGTCGACGACTGCGTCGACGTCGCCCGCTTCCTCACCGAGTCCGGGCGGGCCGACCCGGCGCGCCTGCTCATCCACGGGGGCAGCGCCGGCGGGTGGACGACGCTGTGCGCCCTCACGTTCCGGGAGGTCTTCGCCTCGGGCGCGAGCTACTTCGGCGTGGCCGACGCCGGCGCCCTCGCCCGCGAGACCCACAAGTTCGAGTCCCGCTACATGGACTCGATGATCGGCCCGTGGCCCGAGGACGAGGAGCGCTACGAGGAGCGCTCGCCGATCTTCCACGCCGAGCGACTCGAGACCCCGATGATCCTGTTCCAGGGCCTCGAGGACAAGGTCGTCCCCCCGGACCAGGCGGAGGTGATGGTGGCCGCCCTCGAGAAGAAGGAGGTGCCGCACGCCTACGTCGCCTACGAGGGCGAGCAGCACGGCTTCCGGCGGGCCGAGAACGTACGGCGGACCGCCGAGGCCGAGCTCTACTTCTACGGGCGCGTCCTCGGCTTCGCCCCGGCCGACGAGCTGGCACCGGTCGAGATCGTCCACGAGGACCGCCTCGGCACCACCCCGGCCGGCTGACGGGCCGAGGTCGGCCGGCACGGCGACGACCTCGTAGGCTCGGGCGCGATGGCGACTGCGACGGGCATCGACGAGGACGGCCGCGCCGATGAGGGGGCGGGGAGCTGGCGTGAGCTCAACCGGGCGAACTGGGACGAGCGCGTGGCGGTCCACCTCGCCTCGGACTTCTACCGGGTGGAGCAGTTCGTCGCCGGCGAGGACAGCCTGCACGGCTTCGAGGACGGCGAGCTCGGGCCTCTTCAGGCCACGTCGGCCGTCCACCTGCAGTGCCACGTCGGTCTCGACACCTTGAGCCTCGCCCGGCGGGGTGCCGAGGTGACGGGGCTCGACTTCTCCCGACCCGCCCTCGATGCGGCCCGCCGCCTGGCGGATCGCACCGGTGTCGCCGCCAGCTTCGTCGAGGCCGACCTCTACGACGCCCCCGCCGCCCTCGGACGGCGCTACGACCTCGTCTACACCGGCAAGGGGGCGCTCAACTGGCTGCCCGACATGGGGCGCTGGGCCGAGGTCGTGGCCGCCCTCCTGCGTCCGGGGGGCCGGCTGTACCTCGTCGAGTTCCACCCCTTCGTCTCCGTCTTCGGCGACGAGAGCCTCACCCTCGAGTACCCCTACTTCGACGAGGGCCCCGTCTACCTCGACGACCCGGGCGACTACGCCGACCCGAACGCCCGGCTGTCGGCCGCCCGCACCGTCGAGTTCGCCCACCCCCTCGGCGAGATCGTCACCTCGCTCGTCGAGGCAGGGCTCGTGCTCGAGTTCCTCCACGAGTTCCCCGAGTGCGGCTTCCGCCGCTTCCCCTTCCTCGTCGAGTCCCAGCCGGGGCTGTACGCCATGCCGCCGGGGATGATGAGGCTGCCGATGATGTTCTCGCTCCGGGCGAGGAGGCCGGCGTGAGCCCGGACGGGCCGGGGTCGGTCGAGCTCGGCGGGACCCTCCGGCTCGAGGACGTCGTCGCCGTCGCAGACGGCGCCCCGGCGGAGTTCGCGCCCGGTGTCGAGCAGGTGATCGCCGCCTCCCGCACGGTGGTGGAGGACGCCCTCTCCTCGGGCGAGGTGGTCTACGGCGTGACCACCGGCTTCGGCAGCCTGGCCGACGTCCGGCTCTCGCCCGAGCACGCCTCGGCCCTCCAGCACGGCCTCGTCCGCTCGCACGCCGTCGCCGTCGGACCCGAGCTGTCCCGGGCCGAGGTGAGGGCGATGCTGGCGCTTCGCGCCCACGTCCTCGCCCTCGGGTGCTCGGGCGTCAGGGTCGAGGTGGCGCGCCGCTTCCTCGAGCTGCTCGCCCACGACGTCCTGCCGGTCGTCCCCGAGCAGGGCTCGCTCGGCGCGTCGGGCGACCTCGCCCCCCTCGCCCATCTCGCCCTCGGGGCGATCGGCGAGGGGCGCGTCCGGGTCCCCGGGCAGCCCGAGCCGGTCGCCGCCGGCGCCGCCCTCGAGCTCGCCGGGCTCCCGCCGCTCACCCTCGAGGCGAAGGAGGGGCTCGCCCTCATCAACGGGACCCAGGGCATGACGGCCGTCGGCGTGCTGGCCGCCTCGCGCGCACGCCGCCTCGTGAAGACCGCCGACGTCGCCGCCGCCCTCACCATCGAGGCCATCCTCGGCACCGACCGGGCCTTCGACGCCCGCGTCGTCGGCCTGCGCCCCCATCCCGGCCAGCAGGCCTCCGCCCGCAACCTCGTGCGGCTCCTCTCGGGCAGCGAGATCCTCGCCTCGCACCGCGACGGCCACCACATCGTCCAGGACGCCTACTCGATCCGCTGCGCCCCCCAGGTGCACGGGGCCACCCGGGACGTCCTCGCCAACACCGAGCGGACCCTCGAGATCGAGCTCGCCTCGGTCTCGGACAACCCGATCGTCGTCACCGACGACGGCGAGATCCTCTCGTGCGGCAACTTCCACGGCCAGCCGGTCTCGCATGCCTGCGACTCCCTGGCGGCCGCCGTGGTCGGGCTCGCCTCGATCTCCGAGCGGCGGCTCTACCGGCTGCTCGACCCGAAGACCTCGAACGGGCTGCCGCCCTTCCTCGTCGGCGAGGCCGGCGTCAACTCGGGCTTCATGG
>JAKACF010000083.1:8708-10846 GCA_021821585.1 Actinomycetes bacterium | reverse complement strand
GAGCGGGTGGGGCGAGCGCGAGGAGGCGGAAGCTCCCGAGCGCCTGAGGCGCCGCTCAGGTGGTCGAGCGCTTGAGCCCCGCCCGCTCGCCGCGGCTCACGAACTTGAGCGCCATCTTCCGGCTCGCCTCGTCGATCATCTCGTCACCGAACATGACCGCCCCCTTGCGCTCGGACTCGGTCGCCTCCTTGTAGGCGTCGAGGATGGCGAGCGCCCGGTCGAACTGCTCCTGGGTGGGAGAGAAGAGCTCGTTCAGCACGGTCACCTGGTCGGGATGCAGCGCCCACTTGCCGTCGTAGCCGAGGACACGGGTGCGCTGGCAGAAGTCGCGGAAGGCGTCGAGCTCGCGGATCTTGAGGAACGGGCCGTCGATCACCTGAAGACCGTTCGCCCGGCCGGCCATGAGGATCTTCGAGAAGACGTAGTGGAAGTGGTCTCCGGGGTACTCGGGGATCTGGACACCACCGGTGAGCACCGGCATCTCCATCGAGGCGGCGAAGTCGGCCGGCCCGAAGATGATCGTCTCGAGCCGTGGCGAGGCGGCGCAGATCTCCTCCACGTTGATGAGGCCCCGGGTGGTCTCGATCTGAGCCTCGATCCCGATGTGACCCTCCGGGAGCCCGGCGTTCTGCTCGACCTGGGCGAGGAGGAGGTCGAGCGCGACGACCTCGGCCGCCGTCTGGACCTTCGGCAGCATGACCTCGTCGAGGCGCTCGCCGGCGTTCGAGACCACGTCGATCACGTCCCCGTAGGTCCACCTCGTGTCCCAGGCGTTGATCCGCACGCACAGCACCCGGTCGTCCCAGGCGAGGTCCCGGATGGCACGCACGACCTTGGAGCGCGCCTCGACCTTCTCGAGCGGCGCGACGGAGTCCTCGAGGTCGAGAAAGGTCATGTCGGCCGGGACGCTCGGAGCCTTCTCGAGGAAGCGCTCGCTCGAGCCGGGTACCGAGAGGCAGCTGCGTCGGGGCATGGTGCGGGTGCGGGCAGACATGGGCAGAATCTTGGCACCGGCCGGACGGGGCCGGCCAGATGGGCCGGGCCGCCGATCGCCGGCTCGGCTCCCACCCCCGGTGCGGATCGGCGGGCGAGCTGACGGGACGGCGGAGACGGACCGGGTCGAGCCTCAGGCCCCGGGAACCTCCGGCCTGTCGATGATCCGCATCCAGCCCCCGTCGGGCTGTCGGCGGAGCACCTGCACCCGGACGCCGGTCTTGTCCGCCGAGCGCGTGGAGGTGAGCGCGAGGTCCTCGAACCTCACGGTCGGCAACGGGACCTCGGCTCCGAACTTCACCCCGGCGTCGACCATCTGCTGGTAGATCGCCTCGATCGCCGCCCGGCCGGAGGTCGGGTGGTCGAGCGGATAGGCCAGGACGGCGTCGGGCTCGTACAACGCGGCCACGCCGGCGGCGTCGCCGGCGTTGAGCCGTTCGGCGACGAGCCGGGTCACGTCCTCGGGCTCGTTCGCCCGCACGTCATCGCTCACGGCAGAACTCTCCTTCCACGAACAGATCCCGAGGCGGTGTCCGTCCCGCTGGCGGGGACGAGAGGGCCGGACGGGTGGCGGCGCGCCCGACCGGGTGAGCGGCTTCCCCGGTGACGGTGACCCGAGTGCCGTGCCCGGACCGGTCGGCACCCCCGCCCGATCGGCGCTCTGCTCCACGCCAGGGCCGGCCGCCGGTCCCGGGGGGCGTCATGGGGTGTACGACCCGGGGAGCCAGGCGCGTGTGGCGGCTCCGATGCGGTTCCAGGCGTTCACGGCCACGACGAGGCCCACGAGGGCCGTCAGCTCGGTCGGCGTGAAGTGCTCGGCCGCGGCCTCCCAGACCGGTCCGGGGACGTGCCCGTCGGCACACAGCGTGATGGCCTCTGCCAGACCGAGGGCGGCCGCCTCGGCCTCGTCGTAGAAGGGCGCCTCCCTCCACACCGCGAGCGCGTCGATCCTGGCGTTGTCCTCTCCGGCTGCCCGGGCATCCTTGGCGTGCATGTCGACGCAGTAGGCACACCCGTTGATCTGCGAGGCGCGAAGGCGCACCAGCTCGCGCAGGCGAGGGTCCAGGCGGGCCTGTTCCGCCGCAGCCACGGCAGCAGCGTCGAGGCCCGCCATCGCCTTGGCGAGCCCGGGAGCGTGGGCGTCG
>JAKACF010000083.1:0-8698 GCA_021821585.1 Actinomycetes bacterium | reverse complement strand
AAGTCGAGGCGTGTCTTCCACGCGGCCGACTTCGCCCCACCTGTTCGATCGTCGATGAGCGTCGTCATGCACGAACCGTACGACCGAACTGGTCCGTTGATAAGGTCCACTTAAGTGAAGGATTCGTGGGCCACTTTCGGCATCGACCTTCACCTCGAGCTGGGCGGCCCGCGTCGCAGGAAGGCCCTCGAGGGCGCCCTGCGCGAGGCCGTCGCAGACGGGCGCCTGCCCGCCGGCACCCGCCTTCCCTCGTCCCGCAGCCTCGCGGCCGATCTCGGCCTCGCCCGCAACACCGTGGTCGAGGCCTACGCCCAGCTGACCGCCGAGGGCTGGCTCGCCGCCCGCCACGGCTCGGGGACCACCGTGGCGCAGCGGCCGCCGCTGCCGCCGGCGGCTCCCGGGGGCGGGGCCCCGCCCGCGCCGGGCGCCGAACGGTGGGCCCACAGCCTGCGTCCGGGAGGTCCCGACCTGTCGTCGTTCCCCCGTACCGCCTGGCTCGCCGCAAGCCGACGGGCCTGGTCCACCGCCGTCGACGCCGACCTCGGCTACGGCGACCCGCGCGGCACCCGCCAGCTGCGCGAGGTCCTGGCCGGCTACCTCGGGCGAGCCCGGGGGGTCCGCACCGAGCCCTCGCGCCTCGTCATCTGCTCGGGGTTCACCCAGGCGTTCGGGTTGCTCTGCAGCGTGCTGCGCGCCGGCGGGGCGACCGCGGTGGCGCTCGAGTCCCACGGGCTGCCCGAGCTGAGCCGGATCGCCAGCGGCGCCGGCCTCGGGGTGCTCAGCCTGCCCGTCGACGGGGAAGGCGCCGACGTCGCGGCGATCGGAGGCGCCGAGGTCGCCGTCCTCACTCCCGCCCACCAGTTCCCCCTCGGCACGGTGCTCTCCCCGAGGCGGCGGCACGCCGCCCTGTCGTGGGCTCGCCAGGTCGGCGGGCTGGTCGTCGAGGACGACTATGACGGCGAGTTCCGCTACGACCGCGAGCCGCTCGGCGCCCTGCAGGGCCTCGACCCGGACCACGTCATCTACGTCGGCACCGCCAGCAAGTCCCTCGCCCCCGGCCTCCGGCTCGCCTGGCTCGCCCTCCCGGCCCACCTCGTCCAGCCGTTCTCCGATGCGAAGCTCCTCGCCGACCGCCACAGCTCGGTCTTCGACCAGCTCGCCCTGGCCGAGCTCATCGCCTCCGGTGCCTACGACCGCCACGTCCGCCGTCAGCGACTGGCCTACCGCCGTCGCCGCGACCGCCTGGTGGCGGCGCTCCCCGCCGGGCGGGTCGATGGCATCTCCGCCGGCCTTCACGCCCTCGTCCGGCTGCCCTCCGGGATGAGCGAGGCCGTCGCCACCGCTGAGGCGGGCGCCCACGGCCTGTACGTGGAAGGCCTCGACAGCTACCGGACCGGACCGGCCGCCCGGCCTCCCGCCCTCGTCATCGGCTACGCGACCCCGCCCGAGCACGCCTACGGTGCCGCCCTCATGGTCCTGCAGGACGTGCTCGCGCTCGGCGCCGGTCCCTGAGGGGACCGGCCCGGGGGCGCGCTCAGGCGAGGCGGGAGCGCAGGAACTCGATCGTCCGTCCCCAGGCGACGCGCGACGCCTCCTCGGCGTAGACCTCCGGTCGGGTGTCGTTGAAGAAGGCGTGGTCCGTCCCGGGGTAGATGTGGACGGTGACGTCGCCGTTCCCGGACTCCTTCAGCTGGCGCTCGAGCTGGTGGGCGACCTCGGGGTTGGCCCACTCGTCCTGCTCGGCGTAGTGGCCGAGGACCGCACCGGTGATCGATGCGTAGTCGGGCTGGACACCCTCCCAGGGGATGGCCCCGTAGAAGGGCACGACCGCCTTCACGGCGTCGTTGCGCTGCGCCGCCAGCACGAGGGCGAGCCCCCCGCCCATGCAGAAGCCGACGACGCCGACGCCGTCGCCGGTGCTGCGCCCGTTCACGGCGTCCACCGCGCCCGACATGTCCTTCGCAGCCTTGTCGAGCTGCATCGCCATCATCGTCTTGCCCGCCTCGTCCGGCTCGGCGACCTTCTTCCCGTGGTACAGATCGGGCGCCAGCGCGACGAAGCCCTCTGCGGCGAAGCGGTCACAGACGTCCTTGATGTGGTCGACGAGCCCCCACCACTCCTGGATCACGACGACCCCCGGGCCTGAGCCGCCCTCCGGAGTCGCGAGGTAGCCCTCGCCGCTCGTGCCGTTGCTCGGGAATTCGATCATCTCACCCATGGCGCTGCACGCTACTGGCAGCGCGGCTGCGGAGCGTCGTCGGCTCAGGCGGCACCGCGGGTGAGCTCGGCGCCGGGCGGGCAGCTCGAGCTCGCGAGGGCGCGGGCGACATCCCCGGCGCCGGTCTCGTCGACGGCCACCGCCACCAGCCGGGGGGCAAGAAGGCGGACCCGGTCGCCGGCGAGCTCCCTCGCCCGGGTGGCGAGGGTGAGAGGGAGCACCCGGCCGGTGCCGAGCAGCGCCCACACGGGGACGTGGCGGTGGTGAGCCACCTCGATCACCTGGCCGAGCGCCTCCTCGACGAGGAGCCCCTCGGGCGAGGCCAGCTCGGGCTCGACGAGGAGGACCGACGCCCCCTCGAGCGCCTCGTCGACCTCTCCGGGCTCGAACCCGGTCACCTCGTCCGCCACGGAGCCGACGAGGTGGAGGTCGCGGCGCAGGGCCCGCGCCCCGGCGAGAAGCCGCAGCCGGTAGCGGCCCCGCCGGTGGAGGGCCTGCTGGAGGACGTCGACGGGCGAGGTCGCCGCCAGCAGGTCGGACGAGGTGAACGAGGCGGCGAGGGACTCGGCCAGCCGGTCGGGCACGGGGTCGGAGTAGAGCTCGGCCGACAGGCGCCGGGCCGTCTCGAAGGGATCGGCGCTCGCCACGAGGTGGGCGCAGACCCACCACAGCGGCCCGCAGGTCGGCTGGCGCTCGACGAGGCGGCGGCTCGCGGTGAGGACGGCGGCAGGGTCCTCGGACCCGAGCTCGCCGAGCGTCCAGGCCGCTTCGCCGGCGATGGTCGTCGCCGGCTCGTCGTCGGTCCTCGCGATCCAGCGGAGGCGCTCGATCGGGTGCACGGCCGGGGCCTCAGCCGACGATCCCGCCCCGGGTCATGGCGAGGACGTCGAGGGCCTTGTCGACCTCCTCCTCGGACAGCAGGCCCCGCTCGAGCACGACCGTGCGCAGGTCCTTGTTCTCCGCCAGCGCCTGCTTCACCACCTTGGCCGCCTCCTCGTAGCCGATGTAGGGATTGAGGGAGGTGACGATGGACGGAGAGGAGAGGGCGTAGCTCCGGCAACGCTCCTCGTCCGCCTCGATCCCGGCGACGCACTTGTCGGCGAGCGCCCGGGAGACGGCCGCCAGCAGCCGGATGGACTCGAGCAGGTTGCGGCCGATCACCGGAAGCATGACGTTCAGCTCGAAGTTGCCCGCTGCGCCGCCGAAGGCCACCGCAGCGTCGTTGCCGACGACCTGTGCGACCACCTGGCAGACCGCTTCCGGCACGACCGGGTTGACCTTGCCCGGCATGATCGAGGAGCCGGGCTGCAGGTCGGGGAGGTGGATCTCGCCGAGGCCGCAGCGGGGCCCCGAGGACATCCAACGGAGGTCGTTGGCGATCTTGTAGAGCGAGACGGCGATCGTCCGCAGCATCCCCGACGCCTCGACGAGGGCGTCGCGGGCACCCTGGGCCTCGAAGTGGTCGCGCGCCTCGGTGAGCGGCAGGGCCGTCTCCGACGCCAGCAGCTCGATGACCCTGCGGGCGAACTCCGGCGGGGCGTTGAGGCCGGTGCCGACGGCGGTCCCCCCGAGGGGGAGCTCGGCGATGCGCCCGAGGGAGCCCTCGAGCCGTTCGGCGCCGTGCTCGACGGCGGCCGCGTAGCCGCCGAACTCCTGGCCGAGGGTGACGGGGGTGGCGTCCATGAGGTGGGTCCGACCCGACTTCACGACCTCGGCGAAGGCCGACTCACGCTCGCGCAGGGCGCCGGCGAGGTGCCCGAGCGCCGGCAGCAGGTCCGACACGATCTCTCGTGCGGCCGCCAGGTGGATGGCGGAGGGGAAGGTGTCGTTCGAGGACTGCGAGGCGTTCGGCTCGTCGTTCGGCCGGACCTCGCGCCCGAGGCGCTCGCCGGTGAGGTTGGCGAGCACCTCGTTCATGTTCATGTTGGTGGAGGTGCCCGATCCCGTCTGGAAGGTGTCGATCGGGAACTGCTCGAGGTGCGCTCCCCCGGCCACCTCCAGGGCGGCCGCCTGCAGGGCGTCGGCCACATCGGGCGAGATCGTGCCGAGCTCGGCGTTCACCCGGGCGGCCGCTCCCTTGATCAGCGCGAGGGCCTCGATGAGCGCCCGTTCGACGGGGCGCCCCGAGATCGGGAAGTTCTGCACCGCCCGCTGGGTCTGCGCCCCCCACCGGGCAGAGGACGGGACGCTCACCTCACCCATCGAGTCGTGCTCGATGCGCCACTCGCCCCCGTCGGCTCCCTTGTCGCTCGCGCTCGTCATGAGCCCAAAGGTAGCGGCGCGTCGACCTCCAGTGGCCGTGGGCGCGGACCGCGACCCCGGCCGGCGCCGCCCATGACGGCTCGGCGCACGTCGTTACGACCACATGACACTTGGTTGACGTGCTGTGTCGATTCTTGCGCCCCAGAATTGGCTTGGCTAGCTTGACGCCTCATTGTGAGACTTGCTGAGGGAAACCTCGCGGCCGCACGGAGACATCGACCGGCCCGCTTCGTCGGCCTCGTCGGAGGGCGCCGAGGACGCGCCGGCATCGTCGCCCTGTCGACCGCCTCATTGCTGCTCGCCGTCACCGTCCCCACCGCCATGTCGGGCACGGTCGCCGGCGCCGACACCGTCGCCTCGCTCCAGCAGCGGGCGGATGCGCTCGCGACCGAGATCCAGACGGACTACGCCAAGCTCAACGTCCTCGACGAGGGCTACAACCAGGCGCACGAGCGGGTCGTCTCGCTCCAGGCAGCCGCCAAGAAGGCGGCGGCGGCCATCACCGCAGCGGCCCGCACGCTGGCCGCCGACAAGGCCCGCCTTCGCACCGTCGCCATCGACGCCTACGTCAGCGCCGGGACGTCATCTGGACTGTCGGTTCTCCTGAGCGCGAGCTCCAAGCAGCTGCCGATGCAGCAGACCTACATGCAGGCGGCTGCCGGCAACTTGAACGAGGCGGAGGCGAGCGTGACCGCCGCCGAGCACCGGCTCGCCGGAACCCAGCGCGCCCTCCGCAACGACGAGCGGACGGCGGCGAAGGCCGAGGCCCGCATCGCGAGCGAGCGTGCGCTCGCGCTCCGGCTCACGAACGAGCTCGAGCGCCAGCTCTCGAGCGTGAAGGGCAACCTCGCCCAGGCAGTGGCCGCCGCCGAGCACCAACGCCAGCTCCAGGCCGAGGCGGCCGCCCAGGCCGCCGCCCTCGCCAAGCAGCAGCAGGTCTCGGCGACGCCGCCGAGCCCGCCGACACCCCCCGTGGCGGGCGGCGGGTCCGGTGCCGTCGCCGTGCGGGCGGCGGAGTCACAGCTCGGGGTCCCCTACGAGTGGGGCGGCGCCACTCCCGGTGTCGGTTTCGACTGCTCCGGGCTCACGATGTGGTCCTGGGCCCAGGCGGGTGTGAGCCTGGCGCACGGCGCCACCGAGCAGTACTACGAGATCCAGCACGTCTCGATGTCCGAGCTCCGGCCGGGTGACCTCATCTTCTACGGCAACGCGAGCTACCTCTACCACGTCGTCATGTACGTCGGCTCGGGGCCCTACGGTGCCGACACCGTGATCCAGGCCGAGCAGACCGGTACGAACGTGATGTACACGCCGATCCCCTCCGGCGCCTACGGAGCCGGCCAGCCCTGACAGCCCGCCTCCCGGCGCCTGTGCGCGCCGGGAGGCTCGCCCCCTATCCTCGGCCCGGTGCGAGCCGTCGTGATCAGAGAAGGTTCCCTCGTGGTCGAGGAGCGCCCCGACCCGGTCCCCGGTGACGGCCAGCTCCTCGTCGCGGTCGAGGCGGCCGGGCTGAACGGGGCCGACCTGTTGC
Source organism: Actinomycetes bacterium (assembly GCA_021821585.1). Lineage (GTDB taxonomy): Bacteria > Actinomycetota > Acidimicrobiia > Acidimicrobiales > Bog-793 > JAKACF01. The sequence goes on along the minus strand of JAKACF010000083.1, from coordinate 2,687 downwards.
AGCGGGCCGGCCACTACCCCCCGCCGCCGGGCGTGCCGGCCGACGTGCCCGGGCTCGAGTGCGCCGGCACGGTGGTCGCCTGCGGCCCGGGCGCCACCTCGCACCGCGTCGGCGACCGGGTGATGTCGATCGTCCCGGGCGGCGGGCAGGCCGAGCTCTGCCTCCTCGACGACGCCGTCGCCATGGCGGTCCCCGAGGGTCTGTCGGCCGCCGAGGCGGGAGGCTTCCCCGAGGTCTTCACGACCGCCCACGACGCCCTCGTCGCCCAGTGCGCCCTCGCCGCCGGCGAGCGCCTCCTCGTCACCGGTGCAGCCGGAGGGGTCGGGCTGGCCGCCGTCCAGCTCGGACGCCTGCGGGGAGCAGAGGTGGTGGGGAGCGTCCGCGACGAGGGCTTGCGCCCGGCGGTGGCGGGCTTCGGTGCCGGCGTCGTGATCGACCCGGAGGAGGAGGCGGACCACGGCCCCTACGACGTCGTCATCGAGCTCGTCGGTGCCGGCTCCTTCCCGCTCCACCTGCGGTCACTCAAGACCGGAGGGCGGATCGTCTTCATCGGTGTCGGGGGCACCGGCCCGACGGCCGAGCTCGACGCCCGCCAGCTCATGACGCGGCGGGCGGTCGTGCGCGGCTCGACCCTTCGCGTCCGCTCGGTGCGCGAGAAGGCGGAAGCCGCCCGGGCGCTCGCCGAGGACACCCTCGGGCTCCTCGCCTCGGGAGCGCTGTCGGTCCCCGTCGCCGCCACCTACGGCCTCGGGGAGGCCGAGCGTGCCTACGAGCGGTTCGCCGCCGGCGGCAAGCTCGGCAAGATCGTGCTCGTCACCAAGGCGCGCCCGTGAACGACCGGCCGTCGCTCGAGGTGGCAGAGGGCGACCTCCTCTTCCGGCCGACGCCCGAGCGCATCGCCCGCTCGCGCCTCACGGCCTTCTCGGAGGCGACCGGCCGGCCCGTCGAGAGCTACGACGACCTCTGGCGCTGGTCCGTCGAGGACCCCGCCGGCTTCTGGTCGTCGTTCGCCTCCTTCGCCGAGGTGCCGCTGCGCTCACCGGCGACCGAGATCCTGCGGGCGAGGGACGAGGGCGGCCACCTGTCGGCAGAAGGCGCCTCCTTTTTCGTCGGCGCCGAGCTCAACTACCTCGACGCCGTCACCCGCCACGACCCCGCCGCGCCGGCGGTGGTCGCCCTCGACGAGAGCGGCCGGCGCGACGAGCTCTCCTACGGGGAGCTCACCTCGCTCGTGGCTCGGGCGGCCGCCGGGCTCACGGCCCTCGGCGTCGGACGCGGCGACCGGGTGGCGGGCGTTCTCCCGAACGGGATCCCGGCGGTCGTCTCCTTCCTCGCCACCGCCAGCCTCGGGGCGATCTGGTCGAGCTGTGCTCCCGAGTTCGGCGCCGCCTCCATGCTCGACCGCTTCGAGCAGATCTCCCCGAAGGTGCTCGTGGCCGCCGGCTCCTACCGCTACGGGGGTCGGGACTACCCGCTCGAGGCCAAGCTCGACGCTCTTTCCTCCCGCCTCGGCTCGACCGCCCTCACCTCCTTCGACTCCCTCGTCGCGGCAGGCGAGCCCGGGACCGGACCCGTCCCGGTGGCCGTCCCCTTCTCCCATCCGCTGTGGATCCTCTACTCCTCGGGCACGACCGGCCTGCCGAAGGCGATCGTCCAGAGCCACGGCGGCATCGTCCTCGAGCACCTGAAGGCGCTCCTGCTCCACTGCGACGTCGGGCCGGGCGAGCGCTTCTTCTGGTTCTCGACCACCGGCTGGATGATGTGGAACTTCCTCGTCGGCGGCCTCCTCACCGGCGCCACGGTCGTGCTCTACGACGGGAGCCCGGTCCATCCCGACCCGATGGCGCTGTGGAGGATGGCGGCGGCCGAGCAGGTGTCCTACTTCGGGACGAGCGCCCCCTTCCTCGACAGCTGCCGGAAGCAGGGCCTGTGGCCTCGCGAGGAGCTCGACCTCGCATGCGTCCGGACCATCGGCTCGACGGGGGCGCCGCTGTCGCCGGAGGGCTTCGCCTGGGCCTCGCGCGCCGTCGGGGACGACGTCCTCGTCGGCTCGGTCTCGGGCGGCACCGACGTCTGCACCGCCTTCCTCATCGGCTGCCCCTGGCTGCCGGTGCACGCCGGCGAGCTGCAGTGCGCCGCTCTCGGCGCCAAGGTCGAGGCCTACTCCGCCGAGGGCGAGCCGCTCGTCGGTGAGGTGGGCGAGCTCGTGATCTCGAGGCCCATGCCCTCGATGCCCATCAGCCTGTGGGGCGACGACGACGGCAGCCGCCTGCACGCCGCCTACTTCGCCGCCTGGCCGGGCGTCTGGCGCCACGGGGACTGGGTGAAGCAGACCGAGCGGGGCAGCTTCGTCGTCTACGGCCGCTCGGACGCCACCTTGAACCGGGGCGGCGTGCGCATGGGGACGGCCGAGTTCTACCGGGTCGTGGAGGCGATCGACGAGGTGGCCGACAGCCTCGTCATCGACACGACCGAGCTCGGGCGCGAGGGCGAGCTCATCCTGTTCGTGGTGCCGGCCGCCGGGGCCTCGCCCGAGACCATCGAGCAGAAGGTGAGGACGGCGCTTCGCGAGCAGGTCTCCCCCCGCCACGTCCCCGACCGGGTGCTCGTCGCCCGGGCGCTCCCCCGCACCTTGAGCGGCAAGAAGGTGGAGGTGCCGATCCGGCGCATCGTGCTCGGCGCAGCGG
>JAKACF010000082.1 GCA_021821585.1 Actinomycetes bacterium | reverse complement strand
ACGAATGCGACGCAGCACTCGGTGCGGTCGAGGCTCTGAGATCCGAGTCCCGGGTTCGTGAGCTGTTGGAACAAACGAGCGGGTCCGCGCCGTGAACCGCCGACCGGGACAGGGCCCACCGTCGACGGTGATGCCGCTTAACGTGGACGATGTTGAGCGCTCATCGATTCTCGCGATCGGCGATCAGCGAAAGTCGCGGTTGAACCTGGGCCTGGCGTTCCTCCTGAAGACCATCCACCAGCCGGCTTGACGGCTCCTCCAGCCTCTCGGGCGACCAAGCACCGAGCAGCTGGAGGAGCCACCGGCATGATGACCCAGGAGGAGTACATGGAGGACGTCTTGGCGCTGAGGCGCCAGGGGAAGACCATGACCGAGATCGCCGAGAAGACCGGCTACCACCCGGCGACGATCTCGAAATGGCTCCGGACCGGCGGGCCGCCGCCGAAGCGGAGCATCGACCCGGCCGTCCGCGTGATCGACGAGCGCTGGGCGGCGCGCATCCGCGAGCTGATCCGGCCGCCGGCGGAGAAGCTGCTCGCGAAGAGCGCCTATGAGATCATCCGCGCCGAGGGCTATCCCGGCAGCTACCCGAGCGTGGCGAGGTTCTTGAACGAGCTGCGCGGCCCGCGCTTTCGACCGGCGCCGACCGTGAGCGTCCCGATCGAGACGGCGCCCGGCGAGGAGTGCCAGTTCGACTTCTCCGAATGCACAAGGTGGACCGAGCGGTGGGGGCTCGGCGAGGTGCACTGCTTCGGCTGCATCCTGTGCTGGTCGCGATGGCGGCTGTGGTGGTTCACCGACTCGCTCGACGCCGAGCACACCTTCGAGGGCCTCGTCCGGTTCTTCGAAGGCGCCGGCGGCGTCCCCCGCCTCGGGCGGACCGACCGGATGGGCGCCCTCGGCCGCTCGCAGGGCCGACGCTTCAAGTGGAACCCGAACGCCGTGGACTTCGCCCGCCATCACGGCATCGAGCTCAAGGCCTGTCAGGCCGGCGATGCGAAGCGGAAGGGGAAGACCGAACGGCCCTTCCGGGACTTGAAAGAGACGTTCCTCACCGAGCTCGACGCCCTCGGAGCACCGCGCAGTCTCGCCGAGCTGAACGCCCTCGGCGAGCAGTTCCTCGTCGCTCGCGTCCATGCCGTCCCCCACTCGAGCACCGGCGTTGCGCCGGCCGAGCGGCTCGAGACCGAGCGGCGCTTCCTCGCCGCACTCCCGAGGCGGCGCTACGACACGGCCTACGTCGAGCCCCGCCGCGTCCATCCCCGCCTCCCGCTCGTCGAGTGGGACGGGGTGCCGTACTCGGTGCCGCCCGAGTGCGCCGGGGCCAAGGTGACCTGCCGGGTCGAGATCGACTCCTCGGTGCTCGAGATCTCCTTCGGCACGAGCGTCGTCGCCCGTCACGAGCTCGCCCCGGGGTCCAGCGAGCCGGTCTGGGACCCGGCGCATCGCCAGTCGGCCGAAGTGATCGCCCTCGGTCGGGGACGACCGGCCATGCACCTCGTCATCCCGGCGGCACCCTCGCCAGGCCTCGGCCGCCTCGAGCTCGGAGGTGGCGACTACGAGGTCGAGGCCATCGACCTCTCGGCGCGCTACGGCGCCTGCGGCTGCACGGGGAGCGGTGAGTGATGACAGAGACCGGCATCTACGAGCAGCTGAAGGCCGACCTCGGCTACCTCCAGCTGGGCAGGGCGGCCGAGTGCTTCGCCACCCTCGCCGAGCAGGCTCGGGAGCAGCAGTGGAGCCACGTCGCCTACCTCGCCCGGGTCATGGCCGAGCAGACCTCGGCCACGGTCAACCGCCGCCTCGCAGCACGGCTGCGCTATGCCCGCTTCCCCTACCGGCGCACGATCGAGGAGTTCGACTTCGACTTCCAGCCCTCAGTCGACCGAAAGCTCGTCGAGGACCTCGGTGCCCTGCGCTTTGTCGCAGAAGGCCGCTCGATCGCCCTGCTCGGCCAGCCCGGTTGTGGGAAGACCCATCTCGCCGTCGCCCTCGCCATCCGGGCCGTCGAGGCCGGCTACCGGGGCTACTTCACGACGGCCGACGAGATGGTGCACGCCCTCGCGCGGGCGCGCATCGAGGGGAACTTCGCCTCCAAGCTGCGCACCTATACCGCACCCTCGGTCCTCGTCATCGACGACGTCGGACTGCTCCCGATGGAGCGCGAGGCCGCCAGCTGCTTCTTCCACGTCGTCTCGCAGCGCTACGACAAGGGCGTCCCCACCCTCGTGACCTCGAATCGGTCGCTGCCGAGCTGGGGAGAGCTCTTCGGCGACGACGTCGTGGCGGCCGCCATCTTGGACCGGATCCTTCACCGTGCCGTCGTGTTCAACATCCGGGGGCCGTCCTGGCGCATGCGCGAGCACCAGGCGCTCGCCGAGGCGGCACGGACGGCCGATGATGACCCATCACGCCCGGAACGATCTCCCCGTGGTCGCTGAACGCCGCCGCCGAGGCTCCGCCCGATCAGTTGAAGGGGGTGGTTGCTAGCCTTGCGCCCCGAGGAGCGACAGGTCCGAACCGCGAGATCAAACGATCTCGGATCGCGACTTTCGCTGATCCTGAAACGCGACTTTCGCTGATCGCCAACAAATCGAGCGCACCTTCGGGGAGACTCGCCGGCGCGTGAAGGTCATCGGCCGGCTGCCCGGCGAACGCTGCTGCCTCGGTCTGGTCTGGGCCGTGCTCGACCGGGCAAGCCGGGGCTGGCGAGGCGTCACCATGACCCCCGCCACCGTTCGACAGCTCCAAGATCTACGCCGCCAGCTGCTCGACCCACCCACCGCCGGAGACCCACGCGGCCATCTCGGCGAGACCGTTACACCCGCCGCCTAACATCACCACCAGGAACCTGCGTCCCTCGCCGATTTTCCACCGGAACTGGGACGTCACCCGGGTCTTCAGCATCTCGGCTTCGAGCCAGGCGACTCGGTCCGGGACGAAGCTGCCGGCCGGCCCAGCGACCAGCACGGGAAGGTGTCTGGAACGGGCTCGGTCCATCGCTTCGTCGTAGGCCCGACGCACCGTGTCGGACGCCAGGTGGGCGTAGCGGAGCGTCATCTCGGGCGTGACGCGTCCGAGGAGCGCCATGAGCACCTGGAGGCTCATCCCGTCGTTGATCAGCGAGGTCCCGTAGGTGTGGCGCAGCTGGTGTGGCGTGATGTGCAGCGACCGCCCGCTCGCATCGGACAGCCCCGCTCGCTTCACGGCGTCGTCGAGCGCCCTCCGGATGCGGCCCCCACCGATCCGTTTGCCACCGATGACGAAGAAGAAGTCGGTCTCGGCGCCGGTGCGCGAGTCCGGCAGCGCACGCTGGCAACCGCGCCGCGACGCCCAGTCATCGAAGGCTCCGAGGGTGTCGTCATCGACGGGGACCATCCGCTCGGTGTTCAGCTTTCCGACCGGGAGTTTCAGCCAGGTGCCGTGGGAGCCGAAGTCCATCAGACAGTCGAACTCGACATCGATGAGCTCGCCGAGGCGGACCCCCGTGCCGCGGAGGATCTGTACCGCACACCTGGCGGCGGGATCCGTCTCGTGTGCGATGGCCGCCATGAGGTCGCGGTCGACCTCAGGGGTGAGCGCTCGCGGCACGGCGGCTGGAAGCCGTGGCAGATCGCTTCTGTGGAGAAGAACGCGGCGAGGGGGCTCGGCCCAGCCCCACTCGGCGAGGTCCTCGAAGAAGGATCGGAGCGTGGTGACAGCCTGATGCTGGCGCACGATGCCGACGGGCCGACCAGGCCGACGCCCTCGCGAAGGCCGTCCCTTGTTCCATGCGAGGAACTCCTCCATCACCGACCCGTCGAGCTGGTTCCAGCGCTTCAGGTCGGGATGACGCTCGGCGAGCCAGAGGCCGAACAGCTCGAGGCTGTCGGCTCGGTCGCCGATGGTCTTCGGCCGAAGGGTCGGGACGAGAGCCTCCAGGTACCGGACGGCGACCGCGCGCATCGCCTGCTGCGGTATGGCGGCGACCTAACAAGGACCTCGTCGACGACGCCTGTGCGAAGAAGGCCGTCGCCGAGCTCACGCGAGACTGACGATGCTCACCCGATCGAGAGGGCCGCCGTGGTCAGCGAACGTGGCCAGTGCGTGGTGAGGGAGTGTTGCCGGTCATGTGCAGACAGCGCGGCCGCCAACAACGTGGTTCAGGTGCATCTTCCAGTTGGGCTCGAGATACCTGTTGGCGAGGACGACGTCGTCGCCAGGGCCGACGATCCGGTGACTGCATCCGTCGTGTACGACCTGTATCGCACACCTCCGCTGATGAGCTCATGACCAGTGTGATCACCCGGCTTGCCGTCGTCGCGGATGGTCACCGCCGAGGGTCGTGAGGGCCGGTAAACGGATATCCTGCTGGGCCGCTGGCCCGATGCCATGAGGGCAGGACTCTCCCAGCTCATGAGGGGCCCGCACGAGTTCGCCGCCAGGCCTGTCCAAAGCCTTGGGAGGGCGACGTGGGCGAGCCGCCCTCGCGCGGTCATCGGAGTTGGAGTACGAGTGCCTACGGCTCGCCGGTCAGCGAGCCGGTGAGCCCCTTGGTGTACCAGATCGCCGGCTTGCCGGCGAGGTCGGTCGGGCCAGTCGGGAGAAACCCCGCCTTGGTCAGCACTCGCTGGGAGGCCACGTTGGCGAGGCTTGTCCTGGCCGTGAGCGTGCGCACGCCGCGGGCAGCCGCGAGCCGGCAGAGCTCGCGCACGGCTGCCGTGGCCAGCCCGCGGCCGGCCACGGCCTGCGCCACCCGGTAGCCCACGTCTGCAATGGCGTCCTCGATGTCGTAGAGGTTGAACCGTCCCTGCTGAACCGCCCCCTCTTCGTCCACGAGCACGTAAGAGGCCCCACGGCCGGCGTCCTGCGCCTCGAGGAGCTCGGCGTGACGTTCCGCGAAACGGGCGAAGTACTCCTCGCCGCGGTCGGAGATCAATGCGGCGAAGTAGGTGCGGTTGGCCAGCTCGAAGGCCAGGACCGCCTCGGCATGGTCGGCGCGCATGGGCTCCAGATGGGGCGGCACGGGCCGATCCTGCCGCATGGATCGAGCGGCGTGCCACGAGAGCACCCATGCTCGTGCCGAACCGCCGTGGGGGCGTCAGGTCGACGGGCGCACGATCCTCAGCGGCCCGCAGCGCCTCATGGGCGGTTCACCGGCGAGATGTGGGGCAGGCGGCGTCCCCTCGATCAGGAGGAGATCTTGCTCACGATCTCAACCAGGGTGCCGTCGGGATCCCGCACGAGCGCGTTGCGGTTGTCGTTGCCCGTGTCGTGGGGAGGTTGCAAGCCGGGGACACCCGCCGCCGTCACCGAGGCATAGGCGCGCTCGACGTCGTCGGTCCACAGCACGAGCGTCATGGCGGGGCGGCCGGGCTCGGCCTCGATGCCGTGCACCCGACGGGCCGCCTCGACCGTGCCGAGCCCGAGAGTGAACCCGCCCGCCCGGAACTCGACGTGCTCGGGCAGTCCCTCGGTCGGCGTCCGGAAGCTCTCGGTGAGCCCGAGCAGGTCCCCGTAGAAGTGCATGGCCGCCTCGATGTCACGCGTGTACAGGTTGACGAGGCCGTCGGCGAACATGGCGGGACCCTACCTCTTTGCCCGTGCCCGCCCGGAGTGCCGGGTCGCACTCCTCTCTCTGGGTCAGGTGGCGGCCTCGTTGGCGGCGGCCAAGAGGGCGGCGACGTCGTCCGGGGTCGTCGCCCAGGAGCACATGAGGCGGACCTCACCGGTCGAGCCGTTCCAGTCGTAGAAGTGGAACCGCGTGCGCAGGCGGGCGGCGAGGCCCTCCGGGAAGCGGGCGAAGACGCCGTTCGCCTCGGTCGGCTGGGTCAGCTCCACGCCCGGAACCGACGAGAGGCCGTCTGCGAGCCGGCGCGCCATCTCGTTCGCATGTCGCGCCGAGCGCAGCCAGAGGTCACCTTCGTAGAGGGCCAGCAGCTGAGCGGAGATGAAGCGCATCTTCGAGGTGAGCTGGGTGTCCATCTTCCGCAGGTACGTGATGCCCTCTGCGGCGTCGGGGTTGACGACGACGACGGCCTCGGCGAAGAGAGCCCCGTTCTTGGTGCCGCCGAGCGACACGACGTCGACTCCGGCCTCGCTCGTGATCTCCGCGAGCCCGGTGCCGAGCGACGCCGCCGCGTTGGCGAGGCGTGACCCGTCCATGTGCACCGCCAGCCCGAGGGCGTGGGCATGGTCGGCGAGGGCTCTCACCTCCTCCGGCCGGTAGACGGTGCCCACCTCGCTCGCCTGGGTCAGGGAGACGGCTGCCGGCTGAGCCCGGTGCTCGTCGCCGAAGCCCCACGCCTGGCGGTCGACGAGGTCGACGGTGAGCTTGCCGTCGGTCGTCGGCACGGTCAGCAACTTGATGGCTGCGACGCGCTCGGGGGCGCCGCCCTCGTCGGTGTGGATGTGCGCCCCGTCGCTGCAGATGACGGCTCCCCACTTCGGCAGGAGAGCCTGCAGGGAGACGACGTTGGCGCCGGTCCCGTTGAACACCGGGTAGGCCTCGCACCGCGGACCGAAGTGTGCTCGTACGACCTCGTCGAAGCGCGCCGTCCAGGCGTCGGCGCCGTAGGACCTGGCGTAGCCGACGTTCGCCGCCTCGATGGCCGAGAGGACCTCTGGATGGGCTCCGGCGTAGTTGTCGGATGCGAAGGCGTCGCTCACCTCGGGTTCGACCATGGCCTCACGGTATCGGGCGTCCTCCGACGGCCGTCGTGGCCGGAGGCCTCCTCGGGGAACCGGCCCGCTGTCGGCGAACGGGTGTCGCCGGTGGCGCCCGTCGGCGTTCGGGCTCAAGGCCGGCGCCGTCCCGTCCGATACCTGACGGGTGCCTGCTGGACCCGTCATCTCGCGGCGGCGACTGCTCGGAGGCGGTGCGGCGGCGGGCGCCGTCCTCGCCGCCGACGGTCTCCTCGCGTCCGCCCCGCTCGCGGCCCGAGCCGGCGCGCTCACCACCAAGCCGGCGCTCTCCTCCCTCATCACCACCGATCCGTACCTCCACCTCGCCCGCAGGGCGACCTACGGCATCACACCCTGGCTCCACCACCAGATCCGGACGATGGGCATGCGCACCTGGATCGAGCAGCAGCTCGACCCCTCCTCGATCGACGACTCCCGCTGCGAGAGCTATCTCCGGAGGTACCCACTGCTCGGCCTCGGCCCGAGCGAGCTGCGCGCTCGGGTGAGCGTCGGCTCCTATGCACAGATGAACCAGATGCAGGCCGCCTACTTCGTGAGGTCGGTGTGGAGCCAGCGGCAGCTGTACGAGATGATGGTCGAGTTCTGGTGGAACCACTTCAACATCGGTCTGCCGGACTCCGACGTCTGGGACCTGTGCGGGTCCTTCGACGACACCATCAGGTCGCACGCCCTCGGGCGCTTCGACGAGATGCTGCTCGCGGTCGCCGAGAACCCCGCCATGCTGGTCCGGCTCAACCAGAACCTCTCGGTCGGGAGCAACCCCAACGAGAACTACGGCCGCGAGATGCTCGAGCTGCACACCGTCGGGGTCGATGCCGGCTACACCCAGCACGACGTCCACGACGCCTCCCTCCTGCTCACCGGCTGGGGGGTGAACCACGACCGCACGGCGATGGCCTACACGCCCTCGCACCACCACGTGGGCCCGCTGCAGGTGATGGGCTTCAAGACGGCGAACGGCTCGGCGACGGGCGGTGCCTCGCTCGTCCGGAGCTACCTGCACTACCTCGCACACCACCCGGCGACCGCCTCCCACCTGGCGAGGGAGCTAGCGGTGCGCTTCGTGAGCGACTCGCCGCCTCGCACCCTCGTGGACCGCCTCGCCAAGACCTATCTCGCCCACGGCACCGCCATCTCGCCTGTCGTGCTCGAGCTGCTCACCTCGAGCGAGTTCGAAGAGTCGGTCGGCAAGAAGGTCCGCCGTCCGATCGAGGCGATGGCGGCCAGCTTCCGGGTGCTCGACTACGCGCTGAAGAACGCCGGCACCGGCGACATCGCCGATGTGGTGTTCGCCCTCGGGATCATGGGTCAGGTCCCGCTCGGCTGGCCGCAGCCGAACGGCTATCCCGACACCGCCCCGGCCTGGATGTCGGCGAGCGGGAAGCAGTCCGAGTGGGGGATCCACCTCCGTCTCACCGGCGGCTGGTGGACGAAGACCTTCACGTTTCCGGGCATGGCCGCCCTGCTCGGCCACCCGTCGCCCTCCACCCCCTCGGGGGAGTTCGTCGACAGGGTGACCGAGCGCCTGTTGTTCCAGAAGGTGCTGCCGGCGCACAAGAGCGTGCTCCTCGGCTTCCTCGGGCGCAGCGCCGGCGAGCCCATCGGCACCTCGGGCATCGCCGGGCTGCCGATGTTCGCCAAGCTCGTGCTCGACTCTCCCTACTTCGCCGTCCGATGAACGCCTTCTCCCGCCGGGAGCTGCTCTCGACGCTCATCGGGAGGTCGCCGGCCGGCGGCCAGAAGACCTGGGCCGCCGAGGCGGGCGACCGGCGCGCCATCACCGAGATCGGCCTCACCTCGGCGGATGGGACGCTCGCCACGAGCTCCACCGGCTCGGACGTGCTCGTGGTCGTCCTCCTCTACGGCGGCTTCGACGGCCTGAGCGCCGTACCTCCGGTCGGCGACCCTCACTACGCCTCGCTGCGGCCGACGATCGCCGTCCCGGCGAGCGAGGCGCTCCCGCTCGACCGGCTCTTCGGCCTCCATCCGGCACTGGCGCCGCTCATGCCGTGGTGGAACTCCAAGCAGCTGGCCGCGGTCCAGGCCGTGGCCATCCCGTACCCGACGCTCAGCCACTTCCAGGCCCAGCAGGATCTCGGGCAGGCGGCTCCGGGGACGGCGCTCGTGAGCGGCTGGATGAACCGGGCGCTCAGCGCGCTCGGCGACGCCGACGCGCTCGCCGGCGTCCAGGTGGGCAACAGCGTCCTCACGGCGAGCCTGTCCGGGCCGAGGCCGGTCACGACCCTGTGGGAGGTCGGCGCCTTCTCGCTCGTCGGCGAGCAGTGGGACGCCTCTCTCCCCTCCGCCATCCGGTCGCTCTACGCCGATGTCGCCTCGACCACGTCGGCCACGGCCCTCGACACCCTGAAGGCCTGCCGGGACCTCGCTCCGCTCCAGGGGGTCACCTACTCGCCCGCCAACGGCGCCTCCTACCCGGGCTCGGGCCTCGGGCAGTCCCTCATGGGCGTGGCCCAGCTCATCAAGGCGCGCGTCGGCGTGCGCATGGCGGCCGTCGAGTACGGCGACTGGGACTTCCACGCCGACCTCGGCAACGGCGGGGGTGGGGCCATGGCGGGCATGCTCTCGGACCTCGGCTCCTCGCTGGCCGCCTTCGCCACGGACCTCGGCAGCGAGCTCGCCAGGGTGACCGTCGTGACGCTGTCGGAGTTCGGCCGGCGTGTCGCCGAGAACGGCTCGGCGGGGGCGGATCACGGGCACGGGAACGCCAGGCTCGTCCTCGGCGGCGGCGTGCGGGGAGGCACGGTGTACGGCAGCTGGCCGACCCTTGCGCCGAAGGCCCTTGTCGGCGGCGACCTCGTCGGCACGACGGACTACCGCAACGTGCTCGCCGAGCTCCTCGAGCGCCGCCTCGGGCTCTCCTCGCTCTGGCGGGTCTTCCCCCGCTTCACGCCCCACTTCCTCGGCCTCGCCTGAGCCTCGAGGCGGGATACCCGCGGCACCCTGCCGCGGCGCCCTCGCGCCACGACCGTCGTCCTGCGCCGGTCCGGAACCGACAGCAGCCCTGACGCGAACTGGCCCGGGAACCCTTGCGGGCTCCCGGGCCGTTCGACTGCCCCCATCCGTTGATAGAAATATCGGCCGGCTCCGCCGGGAGCTTGAGGAATTTTCCGAAGTATCCCGGAGCCCTAGCCGTGGGAGGCGGAGGCCGTCGAGGTCGTCGTCGAGCCGCCGGCCCTCGCAGTCGACGCCGTGGTCGAGGTTGGACCCGGAGCGGTGGTCGTGGGGGTCGTGGTAGAGCTCGTCGGCGTCGTCGTCGTGGTGGTAGTGGTAGAGCTCGTCGTCGTCGTCGTGGCCGCGGTGGAGCTCGTCGTCGAGCTCTGGATCGGAGCGGTCGTCGTGGTCGTCGGGGCCGTCCCGGTCGTCGTGGTGGAGCTCCCCGTCCCTCCCGAGGTGGTCAGCGAGGGCGAGGTCGTCGACGGCGGGGACGAGGGGCCCGTCGAGCTCGGCGTGCCCGAGAGCTTCGCCTTCGGCTGGGTCGCCGGCGGATCGGGCGCGCGGCCGGGCGCCGAGGTCGGCGAGACCGCCATGGCGACCGCCACGCCACCGAGGACGAGGGCGACCGCCGCTCCCGCCAGCACGGCCACCCCGCGCCGGGACCGCCGGCCGTCCGGGCGCTCGTCTCGGCCCTCGGAGGCTCCGAGCACCCTCGTCTCGCCGGCGGCGCCCGTCGGCACACTCGTGGAGAGGTGGGCCGTCTCGCCGGCGGCACCGAGGAGGCCCGCCCCGCCGAGGGCGGCGGCCGGGACAGCGGCGGCGGCGAGCGGCGACGTGGGCTCCCTCCCGTCCCCGGGGATGCCCGGCGACCCGAGGACGGCCGTGTCCGCCGCCGCCCCGAGGGCGGCCGTGTCCGCCGCCGCCCCGAGGGCGGCTGCCATCTCGCCGGCCGAGGCGAAACGGAGCGCCGGATCAGGTTCGAGGGCGCGCTCGATGGCGGCTGCGAACGCCGGGTCGAGGTCGGGGACCCGCTCGAGCAGGGGGGCGAAGCGGTGCTGCTCGGCCGCAAGCGTGATGGCGACTGGGTTCTCGCCCTGGAAGGGGCGCTGGCCGGCGACCGCCTCGTAGAGGAGCACCCCGACAGACCAGAGATCCGAGCGCACCGTGGCGGGCTCGCCCTGGGCCCGCTCGGGTGCGAGGTACGACGGCGTCCCGAGGACGACGTCCGTCGTCGTGTGGTTCTCGGCGCCGGGGGAGGGGTGGACGGCTTTCGCGATGCCGAAGTCGGCGACCTTCACGCCGTGCTCGCG
>JAKACF010000081.1 GCA_021821585.1 Actinomycetes bacterium | reverse complement strand
CACGGTGGGTGAAGGCGTCCACGCCCGCCTGCAACAGGCGGGCCGACGGGGCAGTCCGGGCGCTCGCCCGGCTGCGCGCCTCGACGAGCTGGTCCCACATCTCCGGGCGGAAGGCGCCGGCCCCCGGAAGCTCGAGAAGGTCGGGGAGGATCTTGCGGATCGACTCGACCGGCAGCTTGCGCCGCTCCTTCAGGAGGGTGACGAGACGGAGCGACTCGACGTGGCGCTCGTCGTACAGCGCACGGTTCGGCCCGACCGGGTGGCCGGGAGGGATGAGGCCGGTCGAGATGTAGTAGCGGATGGTCGAGGCCGCCACGCCGGTCAACGCGACCAGCTGTGACATGGTGAACGTCCGGCCAAGCATCGCTCGCACCACCTCGGACAGTAGCCTTGATGACGTGGGACGGGTAGCAGTCGTCACGGACTCGAGCACCTGCCTGCCCGCGGCGCTGGTGGACAAGCTCGGAATTGTCGCGGTGCCTGTCACGGTCCACCTCCCCGACACCGACGGCATCGACGGGGCCGACCACCTCTCCCGGAGGATCTCCGAGGCCGTCGCCCGCGACCAGTACGTCCGCTCCACCCACCCCTACATCACCGACTACCTGGCGGCCATCGAGGAGTCGGCCTGCGAGGAGGTCGTCATCGTCACGCCGGCCATGGAGTTCGCCGCCATGTTCCGCAACGCCTCGCTGGCGGCCGAGCTGACCGCCCGGCGCGCCGCCGTCGTCGACTCGCGTACGGCGGCCGCCGGCGAGGCGCTCGTCGTGCTCTCGGGCGCCGAGGCCGCCGCGTCGGGCGCCTCCCTCGCCGAGGTCGTGGCCGTGATCGAAGCCGCCTCGCGCCGTGTCGACCTCGTGGCCACGCTCGCCACGCTCGACCCCATCCGCCGGAGCCGGCGGGTGCCCGAACCGGTGCTCCGCCAGGCCCCCCTCGAGGGGGTCCGCAGCCTCTTCCGCATGCGAGGCGGCCGAGTTGAGCTGCTCGGCGAGGTCGCCTCGGAGTCCGACGCCTTCACGGCGATCCGGGCGGCCTACGATGCCGGCGGCGGGCACGGGGCCGAGCGGTCGACCGTCTTCCACGCGGACAGCGCAGAGGCCGCCGAGCGACTCTGCGCCATCCTCGGCGACGTCGACTTCGTCTCGGGGTTCTCCGCCGCCATGCAGGTCCATACCGGTCCCGGGGTCATCGGTGCGGCCTGGCTGCCACCCGCGGACTCCCCGAGTGTCGCAAACTTTGCAAACGGGTAACGATGACCAAACCGGCACCAGAGGGCCGCAGCGCCGACTCGGGAGGCAACGTGAAGGCTGAGGATCCGACCGGTCTGAGTCGGACGATCGTCGCCCCCAGCACGAGCGCGACCCGACGGCGGTCCGCACTTGGCGAGACCGGGACCTCGACCGTCGTGACGGCAGAGATCCCCGCCGTGCCGGCCGGACCCCAGTACGGGGTCCTGCTCCCCGACGGCAGCATCTGGTACCCGGGCTCCCGCCGGCGGCTGCCCGCCCCGCTCGTGCTCCGCGTCGTCGTCTGGGCGCTCGCCTTCCTCGTCCTCATCGCAGCTGCCGGGGACTTCATCATCCGCAGCCACCCGGGCTGGGTCGACCCCCTGCGCCGCATCGTCTCGCCGGCCGCAGCCAGCTCGCCGCCCGTCCATCACACGACGGGCGGGACCACCGCCGGCACCACGGGCGCCGCCTCGGCGGTCGACCTGAAGGAGACGACGCCGGCGCCGGCGGGGCTGCCGCCGAAGACGACCTCGTACACCGTGACCGGCGTCTCGTCCTTCCAGGTGGTCGTGAAGACGACGCAGGTCACCTACGTCCAGGCGTACCAGCTCGTGAACGGACGAGACTCCGGCTCCCCGGTCTTCCTCGGCGACATCCAGCCAGGCTCCACCCAGGCCATCTCCGCCAGCGGGCCGCTCGACGTCCAGGTCGCCGCCGGCGGCGCTACCGTCTCAGTCCAGTCCGGCGGACGCCAGATCGGCACGGTGGCGACCCCGCCGATCGTGCCGTGGGACTTCTGGTTCCAGCCGGCCAGCTAGCAGCCCGCTCAGGACCACCGCTCGACCCGGACCCGGAGAGATGACGCACACCGCCCCGACGCCGATCCACACCGACCGCAACCTCGCCCGCCAGCAGCGATTCTGGACCCGGCGGGCCGCCTCCTGGGACCACGGGGCGGGGAACAACCCCGGCCTCGTGAAGGTGGTGAACGCGGTCCTCGCCGAGGCGGAGCCCCGCCCGGACGAGCACGCCGTCGACCTCGGGTGCGGCTCCGGGCAGGTCACCCTCTCCCTCGCCGGGAAGGTGGCCTCGGTGCTGGCGATCGACATCTCCGAGAAGATGATCCGCCTCCTCCTCGAGCACGCCGGCGCCGCCGGCGTGACGAACGTCGACGGCCGGGCCACTCCGGTCGAGGAGCTGGACTTCGAGCCCGGCTCGGTCGACCTCGTCGTCTCGAACTACGCCCTCCACCACCTTCGGGACGCCGACAAGCCGGTCCTCGTGCGGCGGGCCTACCAGTGGCTGCGCCCGGGCGGGCGCCTCGTCATCGGCGACATGATGTTCGGCCGCGGGGGCGACAGCCGGGACCGGGAGATCATCGCCTCCAAGCTCACCCACCTCGCGAGGAAGGGCCCGGCGGGCTGGTGGCGCATCGCGAAGAACGCCGGCCGCTACCTGCTCAGGTTCCAGGAGCGCCCCGTCTCGATCGCCGCCTGGGAGAAGATGATGCGCGACGCCGGCTTCGACGACGTCCGCTCCACCCAGGTCGTGAACGAGGCGGCCGTCGTCCGCGGCCTGAAGCGCTAGCGCCGACGTCGACCGGCGTTCTCACGCCGGCAACACGGCGTTCACACCCCCTCGCTACCTTCGCCCCGTGGCCCGCTTCGTTCTCCGTGTCTGGCTTCCCGACCGTCCCGGTGCCCTCGGCGAGCTCGCGACTCGGCTCGGCGAGGCCGGAGGCGACCTGATCGGCATCGCCATCCTGGAGCGCGACGGCGGCTTCGCCGTCGACGAGATCACCGTGGCGACGTCGGACGACGCGGGAGAGGCGGCGCTCGCCGACGCCGTCGCCCGCACCTCGGCGGCCCGGCTGGAAGACCTCCGGCCGGCGACCGAGCGCCTCCCCTACCCGGGAGCCGACGCGCTCTCCCTCGCCGTCGAGCTCAGCCGGTCGGGGACGGTCCGGACGCTCGCCGGCACGGTGGTGCACGGCGCGGGCGCCGTCTTCGCCGCCGACTGGGTGGCGCTCGTCGACTCCTCGCCGCAGCGGCGGGCGCCGCTCACGGCCGGCGAGGCTCCTCCGGCCGGCTGGCTGTCCGGCTTCCTCTCCGGCGTCGGCGCCCAGCGCGTCCCGCCGGGGGAGCAGCCGCCGGGACCGGGCGACGTCGCCTGGGCCTTCCTCGAGGCCTCATGCACGGGCATCGTCGTCGGGCGCGAGGGACCGCCGTTCCGCTCCCGGGAACGCCGGCAGCTGGCCGAGCTGGCCGTGATCGCCGACTGCCGGTGGCGGGAGCTCCGTGGCCGCCGAGGCGGCGCCCACCCCTCCCGGTCGGCCGCGCCCTTCTCCGACCGGGCGTCGTGACCACGAGCCCCGGTCGGCGAGCATGAAGGGGAGGTCGAGGAGGGAGAACAGGACGAGCGCGACGCCTGCCGCCGAGAGGAGGTACCACGGCCACGGCCCGAGCGCGTCGAGCAGCGTCCAGCTGCCCGGTGGCCGGCGGAGGTACATGTAGTCGCCGCCGGTCAGCACGTCGACGAGGCCGACGACAGCCGTGTAGCCGAGCGTCACGAGGAAGATGCGCCCGACCGCCCGGGGGCCCGGCCGGCGCCGCTCTCCCACGACGAGGACGAGGGCAGCCGAGACGATGCCGGCGTGTGCCACCACGTACTCGAAGAACACGAGGTGGGGGAAGGGCACGCTCAGGTCGGGGGTGAGGAGCGACTGCAGGCTTCCGGCCAGCCCCCAGAAGTAGGTCAGCTCGACGAGCAGCCGCTGCCGGGTGAGCAGGGCGGCGGCCGCCACGAGGGTGGCGAGGTCGCACAGGGCGAAGGGGAGCGAGGTCGCCGCCGAGAACCGCTGCGAGGACAGGTTGGTGACGAGCCACAGGCCGCTCGTGGCGACAAGTGCGGCGGCGAGGACTCCGTTCACGACCGACGAGGGCCAGCCGGGCCGTCGGCGCACGAGGACGCACAGGCCGGCGGCGGCCACGAGGGTCGTGACGAGCGTCGTCAGCCAGACCGCAGACAGGGCCCGCATCGCCGACCACGGTAGGCCCACCGGGCACCCGGGGTGACTTCGGGGTCGCCACCGGGTACAGCCACAGCGATGCCAGGAAGAAAGCCAGGACCAAGCGTCAAGGACGATCGGACCTACGAGGCGGTGCGGCGCCAGGGCGCCTCGAAGGAGAAGGCCGCGCGGATCGCCAACGCGGCGGCCAACTCGGGACGCTCGAGCGTCGGGCGGCGGGGCGGCCGGTCGGGCTCGTACGAGGACATGACGAAAAAGGAGCTCTACGACCGAGCGAAGAAGGTCGGGATCGAGGGCCGGTCCACCATGTCCAAGCCGGAGCTCATCTCCTCCCTCCGGAACCACTGAGGGCGGCAGAGATGGCCGACCGAGGAGATCCGCGGGCGACAGACGACTCGACCAAGGACGAGTACCCGCCCGACACCGAGTTCGGCCGGGCGGCGGCGGTCGACCAGGAGGCGGTCGACGCCCTCGCCGACGAGGGCGTCGACGAGTCCTCGCTGCCGGAGGGCTCCCGCCCGGCGCCCCGGGCGGCGGGAAAGGCCGAGGCCGCCGACGGCGAGGACGAGGAGGCGGACGAGGCCTCGCGCGAGTCCTTCCCGGCGAGCGACCCCCCCTCCTCGACCGGTTCGACGGCCTGAGCCCGCCGGCCGACCGGGCGCCTGCTCGGGGGCGCACCACTAGTCTCGCCGCTATGTCGGCGCCCCACCCGCTGCGGCCGGACCCGCCCAGGGTGCTGATCGTCTCCGGGCTCGGGGCCCCGGGCGGCGAGGCACGACGCAGCGAGCTCGAGGCCCTCCTCGCGCCCCTGGCGCTCGAGACCGTCCCGGTGCACGCTGCCGGAGGCGGGCCGCTCCCCTCCCCGGCCGGCTTCGGCGCCCTCGTCGTCGACGGGGACCCCGGTCGGGCCGCGACGCCCGAGTGGCTGGCCGGGCTCGAGGCGGGGCTCGCAGGCGGACTCGCCCTGCTCGCCCTCGTCAGCCCCGAGTGCGCCGGCGAGAGCGCCTGGGCGCGCTTCCTCGGCGTCGCCGCCGGGGCCGAGCACCCCCTCGGCGAGTGGTTCGCCAAGGTGACCCTCCCCGGAGGGATCGTCGAGCGCCTTCCCGAGGAATTCCCGATCCTGGACCGACCGGTCGCCCTCGAGGTCGCGGGCGGCGACGTCGTGCCCGTGCTGTCGGTGAGCATCGGCTTCGCCGAGCGCACCGTCGTCGGCACCCGGCACGTCGGCGCCGGCGGGATCACCGTCTCCGGCCTCGGCCGTCACGCCGGCTCGCTCGGCCACGAGGAGCTCCGCGCGGCCCTGCGGAGGGCACTCGTCCCTCCGTCCGCCCTCGGCGGCCGCAACGGCTCCCTCGGCTTCGCCGTCGTCGGCTACGGGCCGTACGGGGGCATGGGGCTCTACCACGGGCTGGCGGCGAGCGCGACCCCCGGCCTCGAGATGATCGCCGCATGCGACTCCGACCCCTCCCGCCGCAAGGCGGCGGAGGAGGAGTTCCCCGGTCTGCGCCCCTGTGCCAGCGTGGACGAGCTGGCGGGCGACGACGACGTCGACGTCGCCATGGTGGCGACACCACCTTCGACCCACTTCGAGCTCGCCCGGCAGCTGCTCGAGGCCGGCAAGCACGTCGCCCTCGAGAAGCCGATGTGCCTCACGCTCGACGAGGCGGACCGCCTCATCGGGCTCGCCGCCTCGAACGGCCTGGCGCTCACCGTCCACCAGAGCCGGCGCTGGGACCCCGACTTCCTCGCGCTGCGCCGGGCGGTCGGAAAGGGCCTAATCGGCCAGCTGTTCAACGTCGAGACCTTCGTCGGCGGCTTCGAGCACCCCTGCCGGGCGTGGCACTCGGAGGTGGCGGTGTCGGGAGGGGCGGTCTACGACTGGGGCT
Source organism: Actinomycetes bacterium (assembly GCA_021821585.1). Lineage (GTDB taxonomy): Bacteria > Actinomycetota > Acidimicrobiia > Acidimicrobiales > Bog-793 > JAKACF01. Next base: position 4,811 of record JAKACF010000081.1, on the reverse strand, counting down.
CGCACCACCTCGACTGGATCCTGCAGCTGATGGGCGACTTCCCCGAACGCCTCGTCGCCCACGGCCACAAGCGGGTCTGGAGGGACGTGACGAACCTCGACCAGGTGAGGGTGCGCCTCACCTGGTCCGACGGGCGCGAGGCGGAGTTCCTCCAGAGCGACGTGTCGGCGATCCGGCGACCGAAGTTCTTCCTCCAGGGGACCGAGGGGACGATCGCCGGCCACTACCGGCCCCTGCGCTTCGAGCACATCGAGCCCGGTGTCGGCTACGTCGCCGAGGACTCCCACCACGCCGAGGCGCCCGTGGCGCTCACCCTCGCCCGCTACGAGCCGGGCTACGGGCTCACCGAGACCCGGCTCCCGCCGGCGCCGGCCGACCGCTACGGCTTCCACCGCAACCTCGCCGACCACCTCCTCTTGAACGAGCCGCTGGCGGTCACCCCCGAGTCCGCCCGGGATGTCGTGGCGCTGCTCGAAGCGGCCACGCGCTCGACCGACGAGGGCAACGTCCCCGTCGTGCTCGCCCGTCGGTGAGCTCACCCGTCGGGCTCGGGGTCATCGGCTCCACCTCCACCGTCGCCCGCCTCGCGGTCCTCCCCGCCATCGAGCGCTCGAGCGCCTGCTCGCTGGTGGCCACCGCCAGCCGCTCGGACGCGGGCGCCACCTATCCCAGCTACGAGGCCCTGCTCGAAGACCCCGCCGTCGAGGCCGTCTACATCCCGCTCCCCAACTCGCTGCACCGGGAGTGGACCGAACGGGCGGCGGCGGCCGGAAAGCACGTGCTCTGCGAGAAGCCGCTCGCCCCGACGGCCGGGGACGCCCTGGCGATGGCGGAGGCCTGCGAGGCGGCGGGGGTGAGGCTGATGGAGGCCTACATGACCCAGTTCCACCCCCGCGACCGCCGGCTGCGCCAGCTCGTCGCCTCGGGCATGCTCGGGGAGGTGATCTTCGCCTCCGCCGCCTTCACGGGCGTCCTCGACCGGCCCGACGACCACCGGTGGCATCCCGGGATGGGGGGAGGGGCCCTGCTCGACGTCGGGATCTACTGCCTGAGCCCGCTCCTCGCCGCCTTCGGAGTCGGCCCGAGGGAGGCCGACTCCGTCGAGGCGGTGGCAGCGTCCCTGCGCCCGGGCGGGTCGGGGGTCGACGCCAGCTTCTCGGGCTGGCTCGGCTTCGGCGGCGGTCGGGCGGCGTCGTTCCAGTGCTCCTTCGAGGCGCCCGAGCGCCAGCAGCTCGAGCTCGTCGGGACCTCGGCCGCCCTCCTGCTCGAACGGCCCTTCACACCCGGCCCGGACGACCGCAGCATCCGCCTTCTCCGCCGGGACGGCTCGGGCGAGGCCCTCTCGACAGAGGGCGCCGATCCCTACCTCGCCATGGTCGACCACTTCGCCGCCCTGGTCCGCGGCCGGGCCGAGCCCGAGCGCCCCCCGGAGGACTCGGTCGGCCTCCAGCGCCTCGTCGACCGCCTCCTCGCGTCCGCCTCCCCCAGCCAGCGGGACGGGGCGCGGTGACACCGCCGTACCGGACGAGGCGGGTCACCGTTCCGGGCGGTGTGGAGCTCGCAGTCGACATCTTCGAGCCGCCCCGGGGGGTGCACGGCGTCCCGGGCTTCCTCCTCGTCCACGGTCTCGCCTCGAACGCCCGGCTCTACGACGGCGTTGCCGAGCTCCTGTCGGCGGGAGGGCGGGTGTGCGCGGCGGTCGACCTCCGGGGCCACGGCCGCTCCGACAAGCCCGACAGCGGCTACGACTACGAGACGCTGTGCGCCGACCTCCTGGCGGTCCTCTCCGAGGTCTCCTCCCTCGTCCCGGCGGGCGCCTTCTCGCGCCCGGTCGTCGTCGGGCAGTCCTTCGGCGCCAACCTCGTTCTCGAGCTGGCAGCGAGGGCGCCCGACCGCCTGTCGGGCGTCGCCTGCATCGACGGCGGGACGATCGACCTGAAGGCCCGCTTCGAGAGCTTCGAGTCCGTCGTCGCCGCCCTCTCGCCTCCCCCCATCGAGGGGACGCCGGCCAGCGAGCTCGAGAGGCGCTTTGCCGAGTTCCACCCGGACTGGCCCGAAGCCGGGATCCGGGCCGCCCTCGCCAACTTCGAGGTGCGCGAGGACGGCACGGTCGCCCCGTGGCTGACGCTCGAGCGCCACCTCGCCATCCTCGAGTCGATGTGGAGGTCACGACCGTCCGACCTCTATCCCCGCCTGAGCGTCCCGGTCCTGTTCCTGCCGGCGGACTCGCCGGGCACCCCGGCGGAGTGGTCCCTCTCGAAGAAGGAGGCGATCGAGGCGGCGCTCGCCGTCCTCCCCCGCGCCGCCGTGCACTGGTTCTCCCCGGCCGACCACGACGTCCACGCCCAGCACCCCGACCTCGTCGCCGCCGTCCTCGAGGAGGCGGCCGGCACGCTCTTCGCCGGTGGCTGACCCGCTCGAGGGGGAGGACCCGGCAGCCTCCGGCCTCGTCCCGATCCCGAGCTCCGGGCGGGTCTTCCGCACCGAGTACCGGGTGCGCCTCGGCGACGTCGCCCCCGGGGGGAGGGCCCGCCTCGACGCCCTCGCCCGCTACCTCCAGGACGCCGCCGAGGACGACGCCTCCGACGCCGAGTTCCCCCGCGACATCGGCTGGGTGCTGCGCCGCACGGCGCTCGTGCTCGGCCGGTACCCGGTGTTCGGGGAGCAACTCGTCGTCGAGACCTTCTGCTCGGCGAGCGGCCCGAGATGGGCCGAGCGGACGACGACGATCCGGGGCGCGAAGGGGGCGCTCGTCCAGGCCGTCGCCGTCTGGGTGTCGATCGACGCCGCCACGGGCAGGCCCGCCCGCCTCGGTCCCCGCTTCGAGGAGATCTACGGGCCGTCGGCCGGGGGGCGGAAGGCGTCGATCCGGCTCGACCTGCCGCCGCCGGCAGAGGACGAGCTCGGCGCAGGGCGCGAGTGGCCGCTCAGGGCGAGCGACTTCGACCTCTGGCGACACGTCAACAACGCCATCTCGTGGGCGGCGATCGAGGACGAGCTCGCCCGGGTGGGCTGGCTGCCGGACCGGGCCGAGGTGGAGCACAACCAGGCCATCACGGCGGGAGACGGGACGCCCCGGCTCCTCGCCCGCTCCGGCGCCGGCCAGCTGCACGTCTGGCTCGCCGCCGGCGGGCGCGTGCTCACCTCGGCCCGCCTCTCTCGCCCCTAGTGGTGCCGCGCGTTAGTTCGTCGGTGTATTCGGGAGCCATGCCGTCGGGTCGCTGAGGTAGAGCCCGCAGGCGCAGTCGAGCGCCTCCTCGGGGCTGCCGACGGGCATGCCACTCGGCAGCACGGCGTCCTCGTAGTCGTCGTGGCTGGCCCGGTAGATGGCGAACCCCCAGATGCTGGCGGACCCGCCGTAGCGCAGGCGGCACAACTTGAGGACGGACCCGTCGTGGTGCTGAGCGTCCACATAGGCGAAGTTGGCCCGGAACCGCACGTCGAGGTGACCGAGCTCAGACCAGCGAGTCTTCGCGTGGCTGCGCAGCCGGGAGGCGAGACTTTCCTTGGTCGAGCGGGGAGGTGCCTTCACCGCCCCATCTTGTCTGCTGAGCTGGCTCAGGCAGCGAGGGGCGCTGCGGTGTGGCTTGGACCGACATCGAGCCGCTCGAGCATGGCGGCGAGGTCCGCGCTCGTGAATCGCCAGTCGAAGGGCCGCGCCGTCAGGTTGTAGCGCTCCTCGAAGCGACGAAGGCGGTCCGCCAGCTCGTCGAGGCCGGCGAAGTCGGCCGGCTTGACGACCTTGCGCTGGATGATGGAGAACACGATCTCGATCTGGTTGAGCCACGACGCGTGCACCGGCAGGTGGACGAGGTGGGCGTTGTGCCAGGCGGCCGTCATCCGGTCGATCGATCGCTGCCCGTTGTGCGAGGAGCCGTTGTCGACGACCCAGTAGACATGGGCGGCGCTGGCGTAAGGCTCGGTGGTCATGACCCGCTCGACCAGCTCCATGAACGGGACGATGCCGGTCTTATCGGCCACGGTGCCGATGAGGCGGGCGGTGTGCACGTCGTAAGCGCCCATGTAGGCGAGCGTGCCGCCACGCTCGTATTCGAACTCCACCTTCGCCAGACGCCCAGGGCCAGCGGGATGGCCGGGATGACAGCGGCGAAGCGCCTGGAGCTGGGACTTCTCGTCGGCCGAGATCACGTAGTCGTCGGGGCCGAGCGGGACGCCGTCGAGCACCCGGGCGTAGAGGTCGAGCACCCGGGCGGCCTTTCTGGCGAAGTCGGGATCGCGCGGGAAGATCCACGACCGGAAGCGCCACGGCTTGATCGCTGCGGCGTGAAGCCACCGGCGCACCGTCGACGAGGAGATCGACTCGACGAGCCCCTCAGCCACCGCCTGGGTGGCCAGCTCGAGCGAGCTCCAGCGTGACAAGGGGACTTCGCGCTGTTCGGGCGGCTCGCATGCCATGGCCTTCACCCCGGCGACGACCATGGCGTCGAAGCGGCGGGGCCGTCCCGACCGGCTGCGGTCCACCAGTCCCTCGACGCCCTCCTGGCAGAACCGCTTGCGCCACCTCGAGGCGACATCGACGCAGACCCCGACCCGCCGGGCGATCTCGACGTTCTCGAGACCGTCGGCGGCCAGGAGCACGATGCGCGCCCGGATCACCTCCCGATGGGATGCGGTCCCCGACGACGCCCGCTGCTTGAGGATCGCTCGTTCCTCACTGCTCAGGCAGACGTCGAACGGCGAGCGACGAGACATGGGGCCTCCCGACCAAGAGCTGCCGGCACCGACGCCCCCAAAATTACACCGATGTACTTATCGGCAGGGCCACTAGCCGGCGAGCTGCTCGAAGCGCT